>NZ_JBFUHN010000102.1:0-20573 GCF_056402375.1 Variovorax sp. P4_B10
GACTACGACTACGCCTTCGGCGAGAGCGGCTTCTACGTCGGCAACTGGAACTCCAGCGTCAACTGGCTCAAGGGCAACAGCATCGAGAGCGACATCTACGGCGGCTACAAGTTCAAGGCCGGCCCGCTCGACATGGACGTCGGTGCGCTCACCTACATCTACCCGGGCAACTCCGCGGGCAACACCACCGAGCTCTACGTGGGCGCCACCTACGCCAACGAAAGCCTCGGCTCGTTCACCGCCAAGTACTCGCACACCGTCTCCAAGGACTACTTCGGCTATGCAGGCAACAAGGCCGGCTCGGGCCTGAAGGGCACCAACACCGGCTACCTGAACCTCGCGTACAGCAAGGAAATCGTGCCCAAGGTCACGCTGAAGGCGGCCGTGGGCTACACCCACATGTCCAGCGACATCCGCAGCCTGGGCTACAAGAGCTATGTGGACTACAACGTGGGCGCCTCGTACGACTTCGGCAACGGCCTGTCGCTCACCGGTTCGGTGCAGGGCGCCAACAAGAAGAGCTCGTACCTGGCCGTGGCCAACCCGGGCTACGACTTCGGCTTCGGCACCTTCGGCCAGACGACCTACTCGCCCAACAAGGCGCGCTTCATCCTCACGCTGACGAAGACGCTGTAGTTTTCGTCGTCACCTGGAGGTGCCTTGTTCGGGGCGCGGCGGTTGATCGGCCAGCACTACAGCCGCGCCTCTCGTGCACAGGGCACCGGGTGCTCCCCGCAGCGAAATAAAGGAGGAGCGAAGCGGGGGACATTCGCGGAGGGGAGCACCCGGTGGCCTGTGCACGCGCCCTGAACACAAGCCCCGAAACACAAGCCCCAACGATCAGCCTCAATCGATGCTGATGTTCGCAGCCTTGGCCACCTCGGCCCACTTCACCCGGTTGTCATGCACGGTCTTCTTGAACTGCGCAGGCGACTCGATGCGGATGGTGTTGCCCTGGGCCTCGAACTTCTCGCGGATCTCGGGCTGCTCGAGCACCGCCTTCACGGCGGCATTGAGCTTGTCGACGATCTGCGGGTCCGTGCCCTTGGGCGCGAAGATGCCGAACCAGATCGAGCTGTCGAAGCCCTTGGTGCCCGGCAGTCCGCTCGAGGCGATGGTGGGCACTTCCTTGACCGCTGCCACCGGCGCCGCCGTGGTCACGCCCAGCAGCCGCACCTTGCCGGCCTTGTAGTGCGGCAGCACGGTCTGCACCTGGTTCATGATGCAGCAGGTCTCGCCGCGCACGACCGAGGTGATGGCCTCGGGCCCGCCCTTGTAGGGCACATGCACCATGTTCAGCCCGAGGCGCGAGTTGAACTCGGCAAAGGCCATGTGCGTGCCGGCGCCGTTGCCTGTAGATGCATAGTTGTACTTGCCGGGGTTGGCCTTGACGAGATCGACGAACTCCTTCAAGGTCTTCACGTTGATCACGTCGGAATTGATGGTGAGCACGTTCGACACGTCGAGCACCGGCGCCACGGGCACGAAGTCGGTCTCCACGTCGAAGGGCAGCTTCTTGTAGAGCGCGGCGTTGCTGCCGTGCGTGGCGGCGGTGCCGAAGGAAAGCGTGTAGCCGTCGGGCTTGGCGTGCGCCACGTACTCGCTCGCGATGTTGCCGGCGGCGCCCGACTTGTAGTCGATGATGACCGGCCGGCCGAGCTGTCTGGCCAGCGGTTCCTGGATGGAACGGGCGACCACGTCGACGCCCGAACCGGCCGGGAAGCCCATGATCAACGTGACGGGCTGTTGCGGCCAGTCGTTCTGGGCAAAGGCCACAGGCGACGCGGCGGCGCACAGGGCGGCGCCAGCCAGCAGCAGGGAACGGCGTGAAAAACCAGAGAAGGGAGAATGGACCATGACTGTCTTTCTTCGAGGCGGGCGGTGCGGACACGAATTGTGGCGCGCGGCTCATACCTGTTCCCCCATGAGCTTATGCGCCGCGACATTTGCGCATTGCAGCCGCTCCCCATAATCGCCCCATGGTCCGTTCCTCCCAACAACTCCACCCCGCACGCGAGCCCGCGCCCGTGCGCGCCGCCGCCACCGTGCTGCTGCTGCGCGACACCGCCGCCGGCGTCGAAGTGCTGATGACCCGCCGCTCGGCCACCGCGAGCTTCGCGCCGGGCGCCTACGTGTTCCCCGGCGGCCACATCGACGCGGCCGACGAAGCCGCCAAGCGCATCGCCACCCGCCGCCCCACCCAGAGCCGCGTGCAGCGCACGCAGGCCATCGCAGCCATCCGCGAAGGTTTCGAGGAACTCGGCGTGCTGCTTGCCCGCCATGCCGACGGCAGCCCGGTGACCGCCGCGGAAATTGCCTCGATGGACCGCAGCGCCACCGCGGGCACGGGCTTCGCCGACCAGTGCGCGGAACGCGGGTTGGTTCTTTCTTCCGACCAGGTGTTCACCTTCGCGCACTGGATCACCGACCGCGACCTGCCCAAGCGCTTCGACGTGCCCTTCCTGGTGGCGCGCATGCCCGAAGGCCAGACCCCCACGGCCGACGAGAGCGAGCAGTTCGAGCCCAGCTGGGTGCGCCCGGCCGACGCGCTCGCGCGCCATGCGGCGGGCAGCTTCTTCATGATCTTCCCGACCGTGCGCACGCTGCAGCGCATGGCCGCCTATGCGACGGTCGATGCGGTGCTCGCGGCCTGCGCGCCTGCCGGCAATGGCGAGGTGCCGCTGTGGACCAGCTGCCCGCGCGCCGGCCTGCTTAAAGGCGAAGACGCGCGCTACATGGAAACCGATGCGCCCTACGGCGAGCTCGCGCTGGTGTGCCCCGACGGCCAGGTCGTGCACCCGCTCGACTGGCAGAGCGAGCACCCGGTGCCGCTCCTGAAGAACGTGCAGCGCCTCACCGCACCCAACCCCGGCGTGATGACCGGCCCGGGCACCAACACCTACATCGTGGGCGACGCGGCCACGGGCTACCTCGTGATCGACCCGGGCCCGAACGATTTCGACCACATCGGCCGCCTCTGGCGCGCCACGCACGGCAACATCCGCATGATCGTCTGCACGCACTCGCATGCCGACCATTCGCCGGGCGCCGCGCCGCTGCAGGCGCTGTGCAAGACGAACAAGCCGCCGATCCTGGGCCTGCCCTCGGCGCCGACCGCGCGCGCCGCGGCTCGCTTCACGCCCGAGCGCGCACTGGGAGACGGCGAGCGCCTCGAGCTCTCGGGCATCACCACCGAAGGACGCCTCATCACCCACACCCTGCGCGTGATCCACACGCCCGGCCACGCGGCCAACCACCTCTGCCTGGTGCTCGAGGAGGACGGCCTGCTGTTCTCCGGCGACCACATCCTCAACGGCAGCACCACGGTGATCGATCCGCCCGACGGCGACATGACGGCCTACCTCGACTCGCTCGACAACCTCGACGCGGCCTGCGCGGCGGGCGGCATCGAATTCATCTTGCCGGCCCACGGCCACGTGATCGGATTTGCGCGCATGGCCATTGCACAGCTGAAGGCGCACCGCCTGAGGCGCGAAGCCAAGATCGCCGCCGCCATGCAGCAGCTGCCCCAGGGCACGCCCGAGCAATGGCTGCCGCTCGCCTACGACGACGTGCCCGAGCGCATGTGGCCGGTGGCGGCGCGCTCGCTGGCCGCGCATGTGGCGCGCATCCAGCAGCAACAGACGGCGGCCCGATGAACAACAGACCCTCCGAAGACGAAGGTATCCGCCTCGCCAAGCGCGTGGCCGCCATGGCCGGTGTGTCGCGGCGCGAGGCCGAGCTGCTGATCGAGAACGGCGCGGTGCGCGTCGATGGCGTGCCCGCCCTGCTGCCGCAGTCGCGCGTGCAGCCGCACCAGCAGGTCGAGATCGAGGCCGGCGCCAAGCCCGAGCCGGTGCTGCCTGTCACGCTGCTGCTGTACAAACCTGCCGGCATGCCGACCGATACCGCGCACAAACTGCTGGTGGCCGCCAACCATCACGAGCCCGAGCGCGCCGGCCAGCGTTTTCTGCCGGCGCATGCCAAGGGGCAACACTGCATGACGCCGCTCGAGACCGGCGCCAGCGGCCTCGTGGCCTATACGCAGGAGTTCCGCATCGAACGCAAGCTGCAGGAAGACGCGGGCATCCTCGAACACGAGGTGATGGTCGACGTGGCCGGCACGGTGAGCCCCGAGGTGCTCGCGCGCTTCGAGCGTTCGCCGGCACGCGTGAGCATCGGCCGCCAGGCCGACGACCAGACCGGCCTGCGCTTTGCGCTCAAGGGGGCGCGGCCCGGGCAGATCGCGCACCTTTGCGACCAGATGGGCCTGACCATCGTTGCGATGCGGCGCATCCGCATCGGCCGGGTGCCGCTGGCGGGGTTGCAGCCCGGCCAGTGGCGCTACCTGGCGCCGCACGAACGTTTTTGAAGAGGACGGACAACAACGACGACGCACCGCATGTTCGCGGTCTGCAATTTTCAGTCAGCCGCGGCCTCGCGCCGCCGACAGGGAGATCGAGCCATGAGATTCGGAACACCGGCCGCTGCACTGGCCTGCACCGTACCCCTCGCATTTGTTGCGGGCTGCAGCCTCGTCGCACCGCTGCTGCCTGCCTCCGAACCTGCCGCTGCGCCACCCGCCGTGGTGTCCAAGGACGGGCTTGCACCGATCACCGGGGAGCAGGTGGAGCGCATCCGCGAGGCCATCGGTACCCAGGCACCGAGCCCGGCCGTGACGAAGGTGGTGCGCAGCGCGGCGCCCACCATCGAGTCCTTCGTGCGAGCCGAAGGCTGCATCACGGCCCGCAACGGCGCCGTGCTCAATCCCTTCGCGGCGCCGGGCCGGCTGTTCGACGGCACGGGCTTCCAGGGCGGCCCGATGGCGCAGATGCAGTACCACGACAAGACGGCCTGCGTGACCGTCAAGCGCATCCAGAACTGGAAGATGGTGTCGCCGAAGCTGCTGCGCTTCGACGTGGTCTACGTGGGCGACGACGGGGAGGAGCACTCGGTCAGGCGCCACGAGCTGATGCGCCAGCCCAGGGGCGGCTGGCTGTTCACGCGCTGAGCGGACCGGCCACGGCCGGGAGAAGAAAAAAGTGTGAAGCCCGCCGATAAGCCGGATTCTGTGCACCGAAAGCCTCTTGCGAAGCCTTCGGCGTGACCGCCATTACTCTGGGCCGTTTGTCGCCAAACGGCTCGATGCCACCTACCCGCCAGCTCAGCGGAACCACCTCAATACTGGCCTACTTGGTGTTGCTGCGCGCAGAGATTGCCCGTTTCACCCGAACTCAATCGGCTCGTCTCTGTTGCTCTGATCCTCACCTCACGGTGGAGAGTCGTTAACTCCTGCGCTGTCCTTTGCAGTCCGGACGTTCCTCCAGTGCGCTCTTTCGAGACTTGCACCAGCGGCGGTCTGGCGTGCTTCACAGGGGGATTATCGCCTCATGATGCGTTGGGTTGTTGGCGGGTCGTTCGGGGCGCGCTCACGCCGACGGTGTGCGCAGCGAAGCGAATGTCCCCCGGCGCGGCCTAGGGCCGCAGGCCTCCTCCTTTATTTCGCTGTGCAGAGCACACCATCGGCGTGATCGCTCAGAGCACTGGTTGATCGGCTGCAAACCGGCAGCGTGCCCTCGTGCACAGGGCACCGGGTGCTCCCCGCAGCGAAATAAAGGAGGAGCGAAGCGGGGGACATTCGCGGAGGGGAGCACCCGGTGGCCTGTGCACGCGCCCCGAATGCTCCAGGTCCACGCGCACTTCGCGCAGCTGGTCTCACAATGCACGCTGTCCGTCGACAACCCGCATCCAAGGAGAATTCAATGAAGGCCCAGAACATCCTCGAGACCATCGGCAACACACCGCACATCCGCATCAACCGCCTGTTCGGCAATGCAAAACAGCAGGTCTGGATCAAGTCCGAACGCGCCAACCCCGGCGGCTCGATCAAGGACCGCATCGCGCTCTCGATGGTGGAAGACGCCGAGAAGTCCGGCGCGCTGAAACCCGGCGGCACCATCGTCGAGCCCACCTCGGGCAACACAGGCATCGGCCTCGCGATGGTGGCGGCCGTCAAGGGCTACAAGCTGATCCTGGTGATGCCCGACAGCATGTCGGTCGAGCGCCGCCGGCTGATGCTGGCCTACGGCGCCACCTTCGACCTGACGCCGCGCGCCAACGGCATGAAGGGCTCCATCGCCCGCGCCGAGGAAAYCGTGGCCGGCACGCCCGGCGCGTGGATGCCGCAGCAGTTCAACAACCCGGCCAACGTCGAGGTGCACGTGCGCACCACGGCCGAAGAAATCGCGGCCGATTTCCCCGACGGCATCGACGTGATCATCACCGGCGTGGGCACCGGCGGCCACATCACGGGCGTGGCGAAGGTGCTCAAGAAAAAGTGGCCCAGGCTGCAGGTGTTCGCGGTGGAGCCGGTGGCCTCGCCCGTCATCTCCGGCGGCGCACCGGCACCGCACCCGATCCAGGGCATCGGCGCGGGCTTCATCCCGAAGAACCTCGACACCTCGCTGCTCGACGGCGTGCTGCAGGTCGATGCCGAGCCGGCCCGCGAGATGGCCCGCCGCTGCGCGCAGGAAGAAGGCATCCTCGTGGGCATCTCGTCGGGCGCCACGCTCGCGGCCATCGCGCAGAAGCTGCCCTCGCTGGCGCCCGATGCGGTGGTGCTGGGCTTCAACTACGACACGGGCGAGCGCTACCTCTCGGTCGAAGGCTTCCTGCCGGCCTGATCCAGCTATCTCTTTCATAGCGCCCTGGCGCGTAAAATCCCCGGTCTGCTTGATAACCACAAGCCACCGACATGCTGAGAATCTCCGAACTCAAACTCCCGCTCGACCACGCGCCTGATGCGCTGGTCTCATTGATCGCCAGGACCCTCGACGTCCCGCTCGAAGCGATCGCCTCCCACACCGTCTTCAAGCGCAGCTTCGACGCGCGCAAGGTCGACCTGCTCACGGTCTACATCTGCGACGTGCAGCTCGCCGATGCCAAACTCGAAGCCGCCCTGCTCGCGAAGCACGCCGCCCATCCGCACATCCAGCCCGCGCCCGACATGGCCTACGTGCCGCCGGCCGATGCGCCCGAAGGCGCGAGCCGCCCCGTGGTGATCGGCTTCGGCCCCTGCGGCATCTTCGCGGCGCTGATGCTCGCGAAGATGGGCTTCAGGCCCATCGTGCTCGAACGCGGCAAGACCGTGCGCCAGCGCACCCGCGACACCTGGGGCCTGTGGCGCAAGAGCGTGCTCAACCCCGAGTCGAACGTGCAGTTCGGCGAAGGCGGGGCCGGCACGTTTTCCGACGGCAAGCTCTACAGCCAGATCAAGGACCCGCGCTTCCTCGGCCGCAAGGTGATGGAAGAGTTCGTGAAGGCCGGCGCGCCGCCCGAGATCCTCTACGTCGCGCATCCGCACATCGGCACCTTCAAGCTGGTGAAGGTGGTCGAGAACATCCGCGAGCAGATCGTGGCGCTCGGCGGCGAGATCCGCTTCGAGCAGCGCGTGACCGATGTGCAGATCGAAGACGGTCAGCTTCGCGGCCTCACGGTGCTCGACCAGGCCACCGGCCAGACGAGCGAACTGCGCGCCGACCACGTCGTGATGGCGCTGGGCCACAGCTCGCGCGACACCTTCGCCATGCTGCACGCGCGCGGCGTGCACATCGAGGCCAAGCCCTTCTCCATCGGCTTTCGCGTCGAGCATCCGCAGGGCCTGATCGACCGCGCGCGCTGGGGCCGCCATGCGGGCCACCCGCTGCTCGGCGCGGCCGACTACAAGCTGGTGCACCACGCCAGCAACGGCCGCTCGGTCTACAGCTTCTGCATGTGCCCGGGCGGCACGGTGGTCGCGGCCACCAGCGAGCCGGGCCGCGTGGTCACCAACGGCATGAGCCAGTATTCGCGCAACGAGCGCAACGCCAATGCGGGCATCGTGGTGGGCATCGACCCGCGCGACTTCCCAGGATGGGAATCCAATTCCACGGGCGATGCGCTCGCCGGCATCGCGCTGCAGCGCGAGCTCGAATCGAACGCCTATGTGCTCGGCGGCAGCAACTACCACGCCCCCGGGCAGCTGGTGGGCGACTTCGTGGCCGGCAAGCCCTCGACGGCGCTCGGCAGCGTGACACCCTCGTACAAGCCCGGCGTGACGCCGACCGACCTGCACCAGGCGCTGCCGGCCTATGCGATCGAGGCGATGCGCGAGGCCTTCCCCGCCTTCGGCCGCAAGATCAAGGGCTTCGACCTGCACGACGCGGTGCTCACCGGCGTCGAAACGCGCACCTCGTCGCCGATCCGCATCACGCGCGGCGACGACTTCCAGAGCCTCAACGTGCGCGGCCTGTATCCGGCCGGCGAAGGCGCGAGCTACGCGGGCGGCATCCTCTCGGCCGGCGTCGACGGCATCAAGGTGGCCGAGGCGGTGGCGCGCAGCGTGCTGGCCGAGGCGGAACGCGAGCGCACGGCGAGCGTCTGATGCAAGCCCGCCCTTCCGGCCGTCAGGCCATGCGCACTCCGGCCCTGAGCCACTAGGACCCCGATGACCGGCGACGATTTTCATTTCTACGAACCCGCCAGGGGCCATGGCCTGCCGCACGACCCGTTCAATGCGATGGTCGGTCCGCGGCCGATCGGCTGGGTCTCGTCGCAGGACGAGAACGGCGTGCTCAACCTCGCGCCCTACAGTTTCTTCAACGCCTTCAACTACACGCCGCCGATCGTCGGTTTCGCGAGCATCGGCGCGAAGGACAGCCTGCACAACATCCGCCAGACACGGGAGTTCGGCTGGAACCTCGCGACCCGGCCGCTGGCCGAGCAGATGAACCGCTCGTGCGCGGCCGTGCCGCCCGAGGTGAACGAGTTCGAGCTCGCAGAGCTCACGCCCGCGGCCTCGCGCCAGATCGCCGTGCCGCGCGTGGCCGAGAGCCCCGTGTCCTTCGAGTGCCGGCTGACCCAGCTGCTGCAGCTCGAAGGCGTCGACGGCGTACCCGTGCCCACCTGGCTGATCCTCGGCGAAGTGGTGGGGGTGCACATCGCACGCCACCTGCTGAAAGACGGCATCTACGACACCGCGGCGGCGCAGCCCATCCTGCGCGGCGGCGGTCCGGCCGACTATTTCGAGATCAGCCCCGACAATATGTTCAGGATGTTCCGGCCGCGCTGACTGCGCAGAACCGGTTTTCCTGTGTTCCCCATCCATTCCATCGCGCCCATCGCCGAGCCACCCGTATGACCGACGCATCCACCGCCGCCCCGAACACGAACTCGCGCAACGCACGGCGCCAGCGCCCGGACCTGGCCGAGCAACTGCAACAGCTGAAGACCGCCGATGCAGGCGCCAGCGCAGAAGCGCCCGCCGAGCAGCAACCGCAACAACAGCAGCAACGACCGCCGCGGGCGAAGAAGCCGCGCCCGCAGGGCGACCGGCCGCAGCAACAACAGCAGGCCCGGAAGCCCCAGGCGCAGCAGCAGCAACAACGCGCGCCGCGCAAGGTCAACCCGGTGCTCGAGCGCCTGTTCGAGCTGTACCCGCAGCTCTTCGGCGCGCGCTTCGTGCCGCTGAAGCTCGGCGTGTACGAAGAATTGCTCGCGCGCCATCCCGAGGACTTCAAGGCCGAAGACCTGAAGATCGCGATGGGCCAGCATGCGCGCTCCACGCGCTACCTCGAAAGCGTGGCGGCCGGCCTGGCGCGCCATGACCTCGACGGCAATGCGCTGGACCCGGTTGCGCCCGAGCATGTGCACCACGCCATCCTCGAGCTGCATCGCCGCCGCTCGCAGCGCACCGGCGAAGACCTGCGCCCGCAGCTGGTGGCACGCATCGCCAAGGCGATCGAGGCTTCGGGCCTCGACCGCGAAGCCTATGCCGTGCTCGTGCGTTCGCGCGACGAGAACAACAACGCCGTCGTCGACGAGGCGCTGGCCGAGCTGGCACAGCAGGCCGCCAAGCGCGAGGCGCTGCTGCGCGCCTTCGAGGCCAGCGGCCGCAGCGAGCAGGAGTTCGCCGAGATGTACGGCATGAAGCCGGGCGACGTGGCGCGCACCCTGCAGCACGCACGCGCCGAACGGCCGGCGCCCGCGGCCTGAGCGGACCGATTTCACGATTTCGCGGCAAACGGCCGCGCGTCAAGAAACGTTTTCATACATTTCAGTTACATTTCCCCGGCCCATTTCGGGCGGAGGAGAACGTCAATTGAAAAGAGTCATCCGGCTGCTGCTCGCAGCCGTGGCCGTTTCGGTGTTCGCGAGCGGTTGCGCCGTCAATCGCGCGACGGCCACCGTCGACCCCTCGGCAAATCTCGACAAGCTGCGCATCGTGCAGGTCAAGAAAACCGAGGGCGAGGACGGCACGATCCAGAAGCTGATCGCGAGCGACCTGCGCAAGCGCGGGTACGAGGTGCCGGAGGAAGGCAAGGCCCCTGAAAAGGTCGACGCCGTCGTCACGTACGTCGACAAGTGGATGTGGGACATGACCATGTACCTGCTCGAACTCACGGTCATGGTCCGCGACCCGAAGTCCGACTTCCCGCTGGCCAGCGGCAACTCGTTCCACACCTCGCTCACACGCCTCTCGCCGCCCGCAATGGTCGACGAGGTTCTCGGCAACATCTTCAAAGAATCGGAAAAACTGAAATGATCCATCAAGCCTTTCGCCGCGCCGGTGCGCTGGCCGTTCTCGCCGTTGTCGTCGTCCTGGCAGGTTGCGCCTCACCGGCCAACCGCGAAGCCATGACGGCCACCAGCATCGCTTCGAGCAAGAAGCTGCCTTACTCGCTGTCGGTGAAAACTGGCGGCGGCAACGAAACGAGCGCCATGGGCAGCTCGGAAATCTCCAACGCCGACCTGCGCGCCGCCATCGAGAAGTCGGTCACGCAGACGGCCTTGTTCAAGGAAGTCGTCAGCGGCAAGAGCGGCGACTACGAGCTGTCGGTCTCGGTCGCCAAGTTGACCAAGCCCATGTTCGGTGCCTCGTTCACGGTCGAGATCGAAGCTGGCTGGTCGCTCATCAAGACCTCCGACAAATCGGTGGCCATGCGCGAGGTCGTCAAGTCGACCTACACGGGTGGCGCGTTCGATTCGCTGGTAGGCACAACCCGCCTGCGCATGGCGGTGGAAGGCGCCGCGCGCAACAACATCAAGAAGGGTCTGGAAGCCGTCGCGGCGCTCAATCTCTGACCGGGCGACGCACGGTAAAGAAAAAAGGGGCTGGTCGATCGACCAGCCCCTTTTTTTGTCTTGCCGTTCGGCTCAGCGCGCGTTCTGCAGCGCAGCGATGCGCTCTTCGATCGGCGGGTGCGTGGCAAACAGCTTGCCGATGCTGCCGGTGATGCCCATGGCCTCGACCGCCTTGGGCAGTTCGCCGGCTGGCAGGCCGCCGAGGCGCGCGAGCGCGTTCATCATCGGCTGCTTCTGGCCCATGAGCGCGGCCGCACCGGCATCGGCGCGGAACTCGCGCTGGCGCGAGAACCAGGCCACCACGATCGCGGCGGCAAAGCCCAGCACGATGTCGAGCACGATGGTGCTCACGTAGTAGCCGATGCCGGGGCCCGACGAGCGGTCGTCGCCGCGGCGCAGGAAGCTGTCGACCGCGTAGCCGATCACGCGCGAGAGGAACACGACGAAGGTGTTCATCACGCCCTGGATCAGCGTCATCGTGACCATGTCGCCGTTGGCGATGTGGGCGACCTCGTGGCCGATGACGGCCTCGACCTCCTCGCGCGTCATGTTCTGCAGCAGGCCGGTGGACACGGCCACGAGCGACGAGTTCTTGAAGGCGCCGGTCGCGAACGCGTTGGGCTCGCCTTCGAAGATCGCGACCTCGGGCATGCCGACGCCGGCCTTGTCGGCGAACTTGCGCACGGTGGCGACGATCCAGGCCTCGTCGGGCGACTGGGGGTTGTCGATCATGCGCAGGCCGGCCGTCCACTTGGCCATGGGCTTGCTGATGAGCAGCGAGATGATCGCGCCGCCGAAGCCCATGACCAGCGCGAAGCCGAGCAGCGCCGTCAGGTTCAGGCCGGTGCCCGTGAGGAAGCGGTTGACGCCGAGCAGGCTCGCGACGATGCCGAGCACAGCGACGACCATCACGTTGGTCAAAACGAACAGAAGGATACGTTTCAAGTTGGATTCTCCGTGGGAACGCTGCCGTTCAGATGAGGACCGGCGGGCCCTCTTCAAGCCGTGCGACGACGTGGGCGCCTCTTTGTTTTTGGATACTGGCGACAACCCCGGCATGGCGGCTGCGGGTAGAGCAATGATAGGAGCAAAAGTTCTACGGACGGGGGCGGAAGACCTTCGGATCGTCGTAGTACTCGGCCGACACGTTGTCTGCACACCATCCGGGTATGCCCAGCACCGGGAGCGGCACGAAGGGCTTCTGCGCGAGCCGCTGAGGGCTCAGGCTCTGCGCCAATGCCGCGTCGTCGAGGGCCGCCGAGCGGTCTGCATCGGGCAGCGGCAGCAGCACGTGTGCCGTGGCGGCCTTCCGGGGCGCGACGAGCTTTTCGAGCAGCGCATGGCCGAACACGAGCAGCCGCGCCTCGGACCACAGGGCCCGATGCGTCACGAAAAGGGTCGGCCAGTCGCGCGCGACGAGCGCCTTCCACAGCGCGGCGGGGGCATCGAGCACCGCACCGTTCTCGTCGAACAGCGTGAGTGCATCGCGCAGCGGGCCGCGCGTGGCACCGATGCCGGTGCGGGCGATTTCGGYGGCCTGCAGCGCGTTGAGGCGGCGCTTGGCCTGCGGAAAGGCGAGCCAGACCAGCCCGTTGAAGAAGTCGTGCAGGTTGTCGCGGGTCGGCACGGTGCGGGTCTGGAAGATGTGGGCTTCGTAGGCTTGCCCCGCGGGCAGGCTGTCCTGCCGCACGAAGTCAGGCACCGGGGCGGGTTTCACGGCTTGCAGCGCAGCAGCGACCGACGTGCGGCACGCCGCCTGCGCCGCCGTTTCGCCATCGGCGCGATAGGGCGCGAGCCACGGCTGCGCCCAGTCGATCGCCGGCAGGGTCAAGGCGCGGGCGCTCCCGTCCAGCGGATACGGTCCGGGTGCTGCAGCACGGCGAACTCCGAGGTGAGCTTGTCGAACAGCTTGAGCGAGCTGCCGTGCTTGCCGAGCAGCCCGGCCGCGCGCAGGGCCTGCGCCACGTCGTTGAGCGGCACGTCGGTGCCGCCGCGCAGGGCGGGCACGGCCTGCAGGATGAATTCGGCAGCCTCGGAGGTTGGCCGCGGCGCGGGCTTGGCGGCGGCCCGGGGCGTTTTCCTGGCGGCGGTCTTCGCCGCGGTCTTCTTGGCGGGTGCGGTCGCGCTCTTCGTCTGCGCGGCCTTCGCAGTCTTCGCGGCGGGCACCTTGGCCGCAACCTTCTTCGCTGCAGCGGTGCGGGCAGCGGGCTTCACGCTGCTGTGGTGCGCGAGGTCGATGAAGCTGTCGTACACGCCAACCGTTTCTTCGCCCGTCTTGCCCTGCTGGCCGATGCCGCAGACGCGGCAGCCCTTTTCGCGCAGGCGGACCACGAGCGGCGCGAAGTCGGAATCCGAGGACACCAGCACCACCACATCGGGCCGCTCGGCGATCACGAGGTCGGTCGCATCGACCGCGAGCGCGATGTCGGTGCTGTTCTTGCCGGCCGAGAGGTTCACCATCGGCCGCACCGACAGCCGCTTGAAGAGCGCCTGCCGGTTGACGGCCATCTCGGCGTTGCAATAGGCCCGGCGCACATGGATGGCACCGTACTCGTCCATCGTGCGCTGCACGGCCTGCTCGATCACGTCGGCCGAGACGTTGTCGGCATCGATCAGCAACATCACGCGCAGCGCCGGTGTCATGCGAGTTTCCAGTGGATGGTTTCGCCGCCGCGCAGGGGCTTGAGCGTGGCCTCGCCGTAGGGCACGGTCTCGGGCACGGTCCAGCTTTCGCGCTTCAGCGTGACGGTGTCGGTGTGGCGCGGCAGTTCGTAGAAGTCGGGGCCGTGGAAGCTCGCGAAGCCTTCGAGCTTGTCGAGCGCGTTCACGCTGTCGAAGGCCTCGGCATAGAGCTCGATGGCGGTCAGCGCGGTGTAGCAGCCGGCACAGCCAAGCGCATGCTCCTTCAGGTGCGCCGGGTGCGGCGCGCTGTCGGTGCCGAGGAAGAAGCGGTCGCTGCCGCTGGTGGCCGCCTCGACCAGCGCCACGCGGTGCGTCTCGCGCTTGAGCACCGGCAGGCAGTAGTAGTGCGGGCGGATGCCGCCGGTGAAGATGGCGTTGCGGTTGTAGAGCAGGTGGTGCGCGGTGATGGTGGCTGCCGTGAAGCGGCCGGCATCGCGCACGTAGTGCGCGCCCTCTTTCGTCGTCAGGTGCTCGAACACCACCTTGAGCTCGGGGAAATCGCGCCTGAGCGGAATCATCACCCGGTCGATGAAGACCGCCTCGCGGTCGAACAGGTCGACGGCCGGGTCGGTCACCTCGCCGTGCACGAGCAGCAGCAGGCCGTGCTTCTGCATGGCCTCGAGCGTCTTGTAGGTGTGGCGGATGTCGGTCACGCCGGCATCGCTGTTGGTGGTGGCACCGGCGGGATAGAGCTTGAGCGCGCGCACGCCGGCCTCGGCGGCCAGCGCGATTTCTTCGGGCGGCAGCCTGTCGGTCAGGTAGAGCGACATCACCGGCTCGAAGGCGGTGCCTTCGGGTACGGCGGCGCGGATGCGGTCGCGGTAGGCCACGGCCTGCGCGGCGGTGGTCACGGGGGGACGCAGGTTCGGCATGATCAGCGCGCGGCCGAACTGGCGCGCGCTGTGGGGCACGACGGCTTCGAGCGCGGCGCCATCGCGCACATGCAGGTGCCAGTCGTCGGGGCGGGTGATCGTGAGGGTGTCTGTCATGGCCCATCCATTGTCGCATCGCCCCCTCTCCGGCGCCCTCGCGGCCGCAGCCCCCCGAGGCACGCCCGTTGCTTGACGTCCGGGGCGGATCGGCCGAAGGTTCGGCCGGCACAGGCCACCCGCAAGACAAAGAGGAACACCCGCGATGCTGTCCACAGCGATGCTTTACTTTCGCGAGACCGCCAAGGCCGGCTCGCTGCGCCGCGCCGCGGAACAGCTGGGCGTGGCGCCGAGCGCCATCAGCCGCCAGATCGCCAAGCTAGAAGGCGAGCTTCAAACCGCCCTGCTCGATCGCCGCGCCAACCGCACCACGCTCACGCCGGCCGGCGAGCTGGTGCTGGCGCATGCCGACCAGGCGCTGCAGAACAGCGAGGCGCTGCGCGGCGCCTTGCAGGAGCTGACCGGCCAACCTGCCGGCACCGTGCGCATCGGCAGCATCGAGGGCATGGTCGGCCACTTCCTGGCCAACAACCTGGCGCGCTTCCAGAAACGGCATCCACAGGTGAAGGTGCAGGCCTCGGTGGTGGGCTCGCGTGCGGTGCTCGAAGCGCTGCAGGAAGGCCGTATCGACATTGCGCTGGCCTTCAACCTGCCCGAACGCCATGCCTTTCGCGAGCATGCGCGGCTGGAGCAGCCGCTGTGCGCCATCGTCGCGCCCACGCATGCGCTGGCGCGGCGGCGCAGCGTGTCGTTCCGCGAGCTCGAAGGCCACCGCGTGGCGCTGCCCGACCGCTCGTTCCAGATCCGCCACCTGGTCGACCGCATCGCGTCGAAGACGCAGGTGTCGCTCGACCTGGTGATCGAGACCAGCACGCTCGACATGGCCAAGGGCGTGGTGCGCAACAGCGACCTCATCACCTTCCTGCCGCGCTATGCCGCGCTGCACGAGGTGTCGAACGGCGACCTGTGCGCCGTGCCGCTGCAGGAGCGCGACTTTGCCGCCACCGCGACCAGCCTGCTCACGCTGCCGGGGCAGCGCCAGTCGCCGGCGGCGCGCGCGCTGCTCGAAATGCTGGCCACCAGCATGGGGCGCTACGGCGGCACCGCCGCGCCGCGTTCTGATTCCGGCAACACGCGCGTGCAGAAATGAGACTTCCCGCCGAGTCCGTCGCTCCCTACATTGGGCGCTGACCAGGAAAGACGGCATGACCACCCCAAGCACCGAAACCATTGCGTTCCCCGAAGGCGGCTACCGCTACGCGAAGGGCGTTTTCCAGTACTCCGCCGGCGTGGCGGCGCTGCCCGGCTTTGCCATCGAGCGGGTGCGCTTCCAGCGGGCCGTGCCGCTGGCGGACGGCTTCGACGCCATCGCGGCGCACCTGGGCGCCGTCGGCCGGCCGCTCACCGCGCTGTGCGCCTGCGAACTGCGCTCGCCCGCACCGTTCTCGGAGCGCGGTTTTCACGACTTCAACCGCCTCTATGCCGGCACGCTCGAACGCTGGCAGCTGGTGCGCGGCGACCGCAACCCGGTGGCGCGCACCAACGTGTGCCCGCGCGTCGGCGCACCGGCCACGCCGGCCTTCCAGGCCTTCTCGTACACCGTGCCGGCCGACGACGATGCCGGCCCGCCGAGCTTCGTGGTCTCGGGCGGCGGCGAGGCACCCGACGGCCATGCGAGCTATCGCGACGTGATGGTCCGCCTGGGCGACACCAGCCCCGACGGCCTGCGCGCCAAGCTCGGCTACGTGATGACCGAAATGGAACGCCGCCTCGCCGTGCTGGGCTTCGGCTGGCGCGATGCCGCCGCGGTGCAGGCCTACACGGTGCATGACATCGGCGCGCTGGTGTTCGACGAGATCGTGCAGCGCGGCGGGCTCACCACCGGCCTGACCTGGCACCTGGCGCGGCCGCCGATCGTGGACATGGAAGTCGAGATGGACCTGCGCTGCGCGCGGCGGGAGATCGCGCTGTCATGGCCTTGAATCGGCCAGGGGCTATCGGCCTGCTGGCACATGTCGTGCTTGAGAGTTTCTTTGGTCTTTTTCGTCATCCCACACCGGAGTTCCATGTGAAGCGTGCCGCCCCCGCCCTGTCCCTGAAACCCCTGGCCGCCTGCGCGGCGCTCGCCACCCTGGTCTTCGCCGCGCCCGCCGCGCTGGCCCAGGAAAAAACGCTGCGCATCGCCATGACCGCAGCCGACATTCCGCGCACCCTCGGCCAGCCCGACCAGGGCTTCGAAGGCAACCGCTTCACCGGCATCCCGATCTACGACTCGCTCACGCAGTGGGACCTGTCGAAGGCCGACGCACCCAGCGTGCTGATTCCCGGCCTCGCCGCCTCGTGGGCGGTCGACGCGAAGGACAAGACCAAGTGGGTCTTCAAGCTGCGCCCCGGCGTCAAGTTCCACGACGGCTCGGCCTTCAACGCCGACGCCGTGGTGTGGAACGTGCAGAAGGTGCTCGACAAGGACGCGCCGCAGTTCGACCCCAGCCAGGTCGGCGTGACCGCCTCGCGCATGCCCACGCTGCGCACCGCGCGCAAGATCGACGACCTCACGGTCGAGCTCACCACCAGCGAGCCCGATGCCTTCCTGCCGATCAACCTCACGAACCTGTTCATGGCCTCGCCCGCGCAGTGGCAGAAGAAGTTCGACGCCGCCGCCGGCGCAACGCCCGCCGACAAGGCGAAGGCGGCCTGGACCGCCTTCGCCGCCGATCCGGCCGGTTCGGGCCCGTTCAAGGTCACGCGCTTCGTGGCGCGCGAACGCCTGGAGCTGGCTGCCAACAAGACCTACTGGGACGCCCGGCGCGTGCCGAAGATCGACAAGGTCGTGATGATCCCGATGCCTGAAGCCAACGCGCGCACCGCCGCACTGCTGGGCGGGCAGGTCGACTGGATCGAGGCGCCCTCGCCCGACGCCATGGCGCAGATCACGCAGCGCGGCTTCAAGATCTATTCGAACGCACAGCCGCATGTGTGGCCGTGGCAGCTGTCGTTCGCCGAAGGCTCGCCCTGGCTCGACAAGCGCGTGCGCCAGGCCGCCAACCTGTGCATCGACCGCGGCGGCATGAAGCAGCTGCTGGGCGGCATGATGGCCGAGCCCAAGGGCACGGTGCCGCCGGGCCATCCGTGGTTCGGCAAGCCGGGCTTCGACATCAAGTACGACGTGAAGGCCGCGCAGGCGCTCATGACGCAGGCCGGCTATTCGGCCGCCAAGCCGATCAAGGTGAAGGTGCAGATCTCGGCCTCGGGCTCCGGCCAGATGCAGCCGCTGCCGATGAACGAGTTCGCGCAGCAGTCGCTCAAGCAGTGCTTCTTCGACGTGCAGTTCGACGTGATCGAATGGAACACGCTCTTCACCAACTGGCGCAAGGGCGCCAAGGACCCGTCGGCCAACGGCGCCAACGCGGTCAACATCAGCTTCGCGGCGATGGACCCGTTCTTCGCGATGGTGCGCTTCGTGAGCACCAAGGCCTTCCCGCCGGTGTCGAACAACTGGGGCTACTACGGCAACGCCGAGATCGACAAGCTGGTGGCCGATGCGCGCACCAGCTTCGACGACAAGGCACGCGATGCCGCGCTCGCCAAGTTGCACACGCACATCGTGGACGATGCGCCCTTCGTCTGGATCGCGCACGACGTGGGTCCGCGCGCCATGTCGGCCAAGGTGAAGAACGTGGTGCAGCCAAAGAGCTGGTTCATCGACATCGCGACGATGACGATGGACTGACCGCCTCCTTCCTTCCAGCCAGCCAGCCACGAGCCAGCCACCATGTTCGCTTACCTCCTGCGCCGCGTGATCTACGCCGTGCCGATCATGATCGGCGTGGCTCTCGTGTGCTTTCTGCTCGTGCACATCGCGCCCGGCGATCCGCTGGTGTCGATCCTGCCGCCCGACGCCTCCGCCGATCTGCAGGCGCAATTGCGCGAGCTCTATGGCTTCAACCGCTCGCTGCCCGAGCAGTTCGCGATGTGGGTCTGGCGCGCGCTGCACGGCGACCTGGGCGTGTCCATCGCCAGCAACCGCGCGGTGGCCGGCGAGGTGTTCACGGCCGTGGGCAACACGCTGCGGCTCGCGGTGGTGGCCACCTTCATCGGCTTCGTGCTGGGTTGCCTGTTCGGCTTCGTGGCGGGCTACTTCCGCAACTCGTGGGTCGACCGCTTTGCCTCGATGCTGTCGGTGCTCGGCGTGAGCGTGCCGCACTACTGGCTGGGCATGGTGATGGTGATCGTGTTCTCGTCGCAGCTCATGTGGCTGCCGGCCACGGGCGCGGGCCCGAGCGGCTCGGACGACTGGGCCTGGGACTGGGCGCACCTGCAGTTCCTGCTGCTGCCGGCGCTCACGATGTCGGTGATTCCGATGGGCATCATCGCGCGCACGGTGCGCGCGCTGGTGGCCGACATCCTCGACCAGGAGTTCATCGTGGGCCTGCGCGCCAAGGGGCTCACGCACGTCGGCGTGTTCCGCCACATGGTGAAGAACGCAGCGCCCACGGCGCTGGCGGTGATGGGCCTGCAGCTGGGCTACCTGCTGGGCGGCTCGATCCTGATCGAGACGGTGTTCTCGTGGCCCGGCACCGGCTTCCTGCTGAACTCGGCCATCTTCCAGCGCGACCTGCCGCTGCTGCAGGGAACGATCCTCGTGCTGGCGCTGTTCTTCGTCGTGCTCAACCTGCTGGTCGACGTCTTGCAAACCCTGCTGGACCCGCGCATCGCGCGGGCCTGAAGAAGAGAAAGCCGCAACACCATGTCCACCGTGCTCGCTTCTTCTCCCACTGCCGCAGCCGTCGAACCGCTGCCGGCCCAGCGCTCGCGCGGCTACTGGGCCTCGGTCTGGCTGCGCTTTCGCCGCGACCCGGTCGCCATCGGTGCGGCCGTCGTCGTGCTGCTGCTGATCGCGCTCGCGCTGTTCGGCCCATGGCTCGCACCGTCCGACCCGTACCAGTCGTCGATGCTCAAGCGGCTCAAGCCCATCGGCACCGAGGGCCTGCCCTTCGGCAGCGACGAGCTGGGCCGCGACATGCTCTCGCGGCTGATCGTCGGCGCGCGGCTGTCGCTCTTCATCGGCATCACGCCGGTGCTCTGCGCCTTCGTGCTGGGCACGGTCATCGGCATCGTTGCCGGCTATGCGGGCGGGCTGACCAACACGCTGATCATGCGCACCATCGACGTGTTCTACGCCTTTCCCTCGGTGCTGCTGGCCATTGCGCTCTCGGGCACGCTGGGCGCGGGCGTGGTCAATTCGCTGATCTCGCTGACCATCGTGTTCATTCCGCAGATCGCGCGCGTGGCCGAAAGCGTGACCACGCAGGTGCGCACCCGCGACTACGTGGAAGCGGCGCGCGCCTCGGGCGCCAGCCCCTTCACCATCGTGCGGGTGCATGTGCTGGGCAATGTGCTCGGGCCCATCTTCGTCTACGCCACCAGCCTGATCGCGGTGTCGATGATCCTGGCCTCGGGCCTGTCGTTCCTGGGCCTGGGCGTGAAGCCACCGGAACCCGAGTGGGGCCTGATGCTCAACACCCTGCGCACCGCGATCTACGTGCAGCCGTGGGTGGCGGCGCTGCCGGGGGTGATGATCTTCATCACGTCGATCTCCTTCAACCTCCTGTCGGACGGTCTGCGTTCGGCGATGGACAACAAGGGCTGAGCATGGGGACTTGTCTTTTTGCTTGTCGCGTTGTGTTTGAAGTTCGTTGTTCGGGGCGCGCTCACGCCGACGGGGTACCTTGCTCCGCGAATGTCCCCCGGCGCGGCCTAGGGCCGCAGGCCTCCTCCTTTATTTCGCTGCGCAAGGCACCCCATCGGCGTGATCGCTCAGAGCACTGGTTGATCGGCCGC
>NZ_JBFUHN010000103.1:0-20367 GCF_056402375.1 Variovorax sp. P4_B10
GTCACGATATAGGCCACCGGCACCATGTACGCCGGCAGGTGCTTGCTCAACTGCACGCGCGTTTGCGCAACATCGAGCGCAGGCGTTCCGACCAGGTACGCGACCAATCGATCCTCGCGTGCGATCACCGCCGCTTCGCGTACCCCTTCGACACGCGCCAGCTGCGCCTCGATCTCGCCCAGCTCGATCCGGTAGCCTCGAACCTTGACCTGGTCGTCGTTGCGCCCCAGGTAGTCGATGCTGCCATCGGTGCGCCAGCGGCCCAGGTCGCCAGACTTGTACATGCGCGCACCGTCGCGGCCGTCGAACGGGTCTGCCATGAAGCGCTCTTCGGTGAGTTCGGGGCGATCCAAGTAACCCCGCGCGACCTGGACTCCACCCAGGAACAACTCACCAGCAACACCCACGGGCACCGGCCTGCGTTGCGCATCGAGCACATAGATGCGGCAGTTGCCGATCGGCCGTCCGATCGGCGGCAGGTCTTCCCATTGCGCCGGTGGTCCGCTCAAGGTGTGTGCGCTGACCACATGCGTTTCGGTCGGGCCGTAGTGGTTATGCAGCCGCGCCTGCGGGTGCCGAGCAAACATGCGACGGATCGCAGGCGTGATCCTGAGCTGTTCGCCCGCGGTGATGACTTCTCGCAGCATCACCAGCGGCTCGCCGCGCTGCGACCACAGCTCACTGAGGTTGTTCAGCGCGATGTACGGCAGGAACAAGCGCTCGATAGCTTCCTCGGCCAGCCATTCGGCCAGCGCCGGAAGGTCCTGGCGCAGCGCTTCGTGCAGCAGCACGAGGGTGCCGCCRCYRCCGAGCGTGCTGAAGATCTCCTGGAAGGCGACGTCGAAGCCCAGCGCGGCGAACTGCAGGGTGCGCGCGGGTTCGGGCAACTGCTCGCGCTGCCAGGCCAGCAGGTTGACCAGGCCGCGGTGCGGCATCGCCACGCCCTTGGGCAYGCCGGTCGAGCCGGAGGTGTAGATCACATAGGCCAGGTGYGATGCCGYGAGCCCGTCGACCCGCAAATTGTCGGCGCGGGTTTGGGCCCACGGCGGTGCCGCCTCGTCCAGAAGGACCACGGCCGCATTGACTGGCGCCAAGCGTTCGACCAGCCCGCGCTGGCTCAGCACGGCCCCCGGGGCGCTGTCGCGCAGCATCTGCACCAGCCGCTCTTGCGGGTACGACGGATCGAGCGGCACGCAGGCGCCGCCGGCCTTGAGCGTGGCCAGGATCGCGATCACCATCGCCAGGCTGCGTTCGACGCAGACCGCCACGCGGTCATCCGGTCCCACCCCGAGCCTGCACAGGTGCCGAGCGAGACGATTGGCCTGCTCGTTGAGGGCCCGGTAGCTCAGCTGCGCGCCGTCCAGCTCCAGGGCGATGCGCTCCGGGTGTGCCGCCGCCTGCTGTTCGAAGGCCTCGTGCACCAGGGCCGGTGCGGCGTATTCGCGGTGGGTGTCGTTGTAGCCGTGGAGCACGCGCCTGCGTTCTTCGGCCGGCAACGCATCGAGCGCCAGCAGCGGCGTGTCCGGCGCGTCTTCCAGTGCCTGCGCCAACGTCTGCAATGCCTGCTGCATGAACCTGGCGACGTGTTCAGCTGAGACCGAGGCTTGGATTTCAGCGGTGAGCACGAAATCGCCACCCAGGTCGTCGACGTACAGGCTGAATGGGTAGTTGGTGAGATCGCGGCCGCCGAGATAGTGCATGCCCTCGGCGATCTCGCTGTCGCCGAAGCTCTCGCTGCGGCTGTGGCGGTAGTTGAGCAGCGCCGAGAACATCGGCGTGTTCGGCGCCAGGCCGCTGCAACGCCGGGCCAGCGTCAGCGAGGCATGTTCGTGGCGCAGCAGTCCGCTCAGCGCCGCGTGGGTCTCGCGCAGGCCCTGCACCGCCCCGCGTCCGCCCAGCACTATGCGCAGCGGCAGGGTGTTGATGAACATGCCCATGGCGCGATCGATGCCCGCGCCGCCCTGCATGCGGCCGAACAGCACCGTGCCGAACACCACATCGTCGCGGCCGCTGCATAGCGCCAGCACGCGAGCCCAGGCCAGATGGAACAGACTGGCCGCGCCCACACCGTGGTGCATGGCGAGCGCGCGCAACTGCGCCGACAACGTCGATGGCAGCGTCAAGCGCGCCTGCTCGATCTGCGAACCGTCGCCTTGCACGTCGAACAGGCCGAACGGCGCGGTCGGTTCGTCGACGTCGCCAAGCATCGCGCCGAAGAACGCCGCGTGCTCGGCCTCGCTCACGCCTTGGCGCGACCGCGCGACGAACTCGCGGAACGGAACCGGTGCCGGCAGCGCCTCGGCACGCCCCTGCAGCAGCGCCACCACCTCGTGCAGGACCTGCTCGGTGGTCGTGTGATCCAGGGTCAGGTGATGGTGCAGCAACTGCAGGAGCCAGCGCTGCGACACCGGATCGAACGCCGCATGGGCCTGCAGCATCGGTGCGCGACGCAGGTCCAGGCGCACCCGCCGCGCATCGGCGTGGGCCTGCAACTGCGCCTGCACATCGCCGCCGGCCGGATCGAAATGCAGCTCCCGCAGCGTCAGCTCGGCGCTGCGCCAGACCACTTGCACCGGCGCGTCCAGTCCCTCCCACTGCACGGCGGTGCGCAGGATGTCGTGGCGCGCGATCACCTGCTGCAAGGCAGCCACGAACCGGTCCAGGCGCCCACGATCGTCGAAGCGCAACAGGGCAGGCAGCACGTAGGCATCGCCCTCGCCCTGCAACAGATGGTGGAACAGGATGCCTTCCTGCAGCGGCGCCAGCGGGTAGATGTCCTGCACGTTGCGCATGCCGCCCGGAACGCTGTCGGCGATGAGGTCGATCTGCGCCTGGGTCAGTTGCACCAGCGGCAACATCTGCGGGGTAATGCGCTCGCACTGCGCGGGGATCGCATGGGCCGGCACGGGTGCCGCGCCCTGCCCGGTCTGCATCACGCGGGCTGCGAGCGCGCTCAGGGTCGGCTCGGCGAACAGATGGCGGATCTCGGCCTCCAGGCCTTCGCGCTGCATGCGCTCGACCAGTTGCACGGCAAGGATGGAGTGACCGCCGAGCTCGAAGAAGTTGTCGTGGCGACCGACCCGCTCGACGCCGAGCACTTCCGCCCACAGCCGCGCCAACGCTTGTTCGATTTCACCTTGCGCCGGTTCATGGTCGCGCTGGCGCAAGGCGCGAAGGTCCGGCGCCGGCAGGGCCTTGCGATCGAGCTTGCCGTTGGCCGTCAACGGCAACGCGTCCAGCACGACATAGGCGGCCGGGACCATGTAGTCCGGCAAGCGTTCGCGCAAGGCGGCACGCGCAGCAGACGGATCGAACGCGGCCTTGGCAACGAGATAAGCCACGAGGCGCGTGTCGCCCGGCGTGTCCTCGCGTGCGATGGCGACCGCGTCGTCGACGCCATCGAGCCGGGTCAGCTGCGCCTCGATCTCGCCCAGCTCGATGCGGAAGCCGCGGATCTTGACCTGGTGGTCGTTGCGGCCAAGGTACGCCAGGCTGCCGTCGGCGAGATAGCGGCCCAGGTCACCAGTTCGGTAGAGGCGCGCGCCCGGCACGCCGCTGAACGGGTCGGGCACGAAGCGCTGCGCGTCCAGCTCGGGCCGGCGCAGATAGCCACGCGCGACGCCAGCGCCGCCGACGTACATCTCGCCCGTGCAGCCGATGGGCAGTGGCCGTCCTTGCGGATCGAGCACGTACACGCTCAGGTCGGGGATGCGCACGCCGATCGGGCTCGCCCCGGCGCGCTCGGCGTCGGCAGGCTCCAGCGCGCGGTAAGTGACGTGCACGGTGGTTTCGGTGATGCCGTACATGTTGACCAGGCGCGTGCGCAGGTTGCGCGCTTGCGCATACCAGGGCGCGAGCGTTGCCGTTTCCAGTGCCTCGCCACCGAGGACGACGTAGCGCAACGGCAGTTCTTCTGTCGGACTGGCCTCGCAGGCGGCGGCGAACTGTCGGAACGCGCTCGGGGTCTGGTTGAGCACGGTCACGCCCTGCTCGCACACCAGGCGATGGAACTGCGCCGGTGCGCGGCTGACCGCGTGCGGAACCACGACCAGGCGCCCGCCGTGGATCAGTGCACCCCACAACTCCCATACCGAAAAATCGAAAGCAAAGGAATGGAACAAGGTCCACACGTCGTCGCGGCCGAACGCGAACCATGCCTGGGTCGCGCCGAACAGGCGGCTGACCTGGGCGTGTTCGACCATCACGCCCTTGGGCAGTCCGGTCGAGCCCGAGGTGTAGATCACGTAGGCCAGGTGCGACGGTGCGAGCCCCTCGACTTGCGGGTTGTCGGCACAGGCTTCGGCCCACGGCGCCTGCTCCCAGGGCAGGTCCAGGCGCACGCGTCTGCATGAAGTCGGCGGTTGCAGGCGATCGAACAGGGCACGGTCAGCGAGCAACGCCACCGGCGCGCTGCCGCGCAGCATGTGGGCCAGGCGTTCGTCCGGATACACCGGGTCCAGAGGCACGTAGGCGCCGCCGGCCTTGAGCGTGGCCAGGATCGCCACCACCAGGTCGAGCCCGCGCTCCAGGCCGATCGCGACCAGGTCGTCCGGTCCGACGCCAAGCCCTCGCAGGTGATGCGCCAGCTGGTTGGCGCGCCGGTTGAGTTCGCCGTAGCTCAGCTGTTGGTCTTCGAACTGCACCGCGACGGCATCGGGGTGGCGCTCGGCCTGGCGCTCGAACAGCGCGTGGATCAACGACGGTGCGCCGGCGCCGGTGTCGCGCTGCGGCCGGTTGAAGCCGTGCACGACCTGTTCGCGCTCGGCCTCGTCCATCAGCGGCAGGTCGCGCACGGGCGTGTCCACCGCGCCGATTGCCGTCCGGGCCAGGACTTGCAGCCGCCGCAGATGCGCAGTCATCTCCTGCGCAGAGAAGAGCGCCGGGTCGTGGTTGAACTCGATGCGCACCGGCCGCTCGTGTTCGTAGTCGCGCACGTACACCGCGAGCGGCTGGCGCTCGTAGCCGTTGTGCAGCGGGAACACCGAGGTGCGGATGCCTTCGAACCCCAGGTCGCCCTGGAAGGTCTCCATCGACAGCGACAGATCGAACAGGCCGCGGCGGTCGCCCACCCCGGCCAGCAGTTCGCGGTGCATGTCGGCCAGGGGATAGCGCTGGTGGCGGTAGCACTGCTTCACTTCGGCAGCGACGCGGCGCAGCGTCTGCGCGAAAGTCTCCTCCGGATCAACCGCGATGCCGACCGGGATCGCGCCCGAGAACATGCCGGGCGTGCGCCGTTGCGCCGCGCTGGTGCGGTTGTGCACCGGCATGCCGATCACCACCTCGTCCTCGCGCCCGCTCAGGCGCGCGAAGTACACCGCCAGCAACGCCGCCAGGAAATGCGTGCTCGACGCGCCCTGCGCCGCGGCCACTTCGGTCAGGCGGTCATGGTCGGCACGGTCCAGGTGCCAGACGGCTTGCTCGAACTTGCGATCGAAGCGGCCGCGCCGGGCGTGCGTGTCCTCGAACAGCGGTGCGGCCAGGCGCGCATGGCGCTGCAGCCAGAATGCGCGATCGCTGGCGTAGCGCGCAGAGGCCTGGTATTCGGCATCCTTGCGGATGAAGTCCGCGTAGCCGGCGTCCTGATGACCGTCGCCATCTTGCGCGTCGAGCGCCGGTTCGTTGCGCCCGAGCCGGTTGTAGGCGTCGACCACGGCGTTGCCGATCAGCGAGATCGACCAGCCGTCTGCGACCAGGTGATGGAAGCACAGCAGCCAGTAGCCGCGCCCGGGCGTAACCTGCAGCCATTGCATGCGCCACAGCCGCTGGCCGTACAAATCGAACGGGGTCAGGAACGCGGCGCGCAGATGCGCCCAGGCGCTCGCCTCCGGGTCGGCTTCGTCCGTGAAATCGAAGCGCTGCAACGGTGCATCCACGGCATCGGCGAAACGTTGCGCAACCCCGCCGGCGCTGCGCTCGAGCACGATGCGCAGCGCCTGATGGCGCTCGGCGACCGAGCGGATCGCCGCTTCCAGGCGATCGGGGTCGCTGGTCCCGTCGAAGCGTGTCGCTACGCCGATGTTGTAGCAAGGCAGGTCCGGCGCCAGGGACTGGTCCAGCCAGACCGCTTGCTGGGGCGAGCTCAAGGAATGGAGGACTTGGCTGCTCATGATTCGCCGCCGTCCGGCACCAGCGCTTCCAGGCGACGCAGGCGCCGGTGGGCGAGCGCGAGAACGGTCAGCGCCAGGCCGACCGCGCCGCTCACGAAAAACAGAAAGCCGATGCCGCGGCCCGGCCCCGTGCCGAACCAGGCACCGACCGTGGCGCCGAGCGCGCCGCCCGGGCGCAGCGCCGGCTCCAGCACCGCGTCGGCGAGCCAGCCGCCGGCCAGCAGCACCATGCACATCACCAACATGTTGGACGCGGTGATCAAGGCGAACACGCTGCCCTGCCGGCCCATCGGCGCCTTGCGCATCCACAGCGCATGCGAACAGGCGACCGAGGTGCTGCCGCAGAACAGGCAGACGAACGCCGCCGCGCACCACCAGGCCGGCGTGGTCGCGCAACCGGCGACCAGCACCGCCGCGCACTGCAACGCGTCGCAGGCCAGGATCCATTGCATCAGTCCGCGCCGGATCCAGGCGGTGGCGACCAGGATCGAACCGAGCAGGCCACCGACGATGCCGACCGACATCACCAGGCCCAGCACGTCGCTGGAATGCGTGGACAGCACCATCGGCGTCAGCAAGGTCGTCGCCAGGACCAGCAGGCACTGCACCAGTGCGCCGTAGCCCAGCAACGCGCCCATCAACGGCTGCTCGCGCAGGTACGCCAGCGCACCGGAAAGGCTGGCCCCCGCGCCGCCCCACAGCGACGGACGGACGGACGGATCGCCACCAGCGCGCGGCCCGCCGCGCACGTCTTCGCCGGCCCGGGTCAGTGCCGCGAACACCAGTGCGGCACCGGCCAACAAGAGACACAGTTGCGTCGCCATCACCCCCTGCAGGCCCATCCGCGCCACCAGGAAGCCGGCCGCGGCGGGCGCGCCGACCTGCACCAGCGCGCGCGAAATGCCGGTCAGTCCACCGACCTGGGCGAAGCGGTCCTTGGGCACGAAGCGGCTGACCGCCACCCGGATCGCCGGACGCCGCAGCGCACCGACCGCCGCCGCGACCGCGGCATAGGCGTACAGCGCGCCGATGCCGAGTCGACCGGACAGCAAGGCCAGCACGATCGCGAATGTGCCGGCGATGGCGGCGACATCGCACGACAACACCACCCAGCGCCGGTCGTGGCGATCGGCCAATGTGCCGGCGAACGGCGTGGCCAGCATCGCCGCCAGCGCGGCGGCCAGCACCGAGAACGAATAGTCCTGCGCGGAGCCGGTGCGGGAGAAGATCCACACGCCTGCGGCGAAGCTGACCAGGGTGGTGCCCAGATCGAAAGCGGTCTCGCTCAGCCACAACAACGCAAACGTCGATCGCGTGCGCAACGGCGTGGATTGCAATGGGGTGACCGGTTTGTCGGCAGTCGAAGTCGCAGCGGCTTCCACGGTCACTTCCTGCATAGCGTGCGGTCTCTGAATTCCCGCGTTCAACGAAGCGCGGGGCCGACTAATACAAATGATTCAGTGTTTGAATTATTCGATGCGGGCACGACAAGAAGCATCGAAATGGAGTTACCCATCGAATTAAGAAGATTCGTTCTGTTTCGGCTGATTGCGGCGATACGCACCGCACGGCCTCGGCCACTGGCATGAATAACGCAGTGTTTATGTTTAAATTTGATGGCGCAGACGCAAAGAAAGCCTCGGGAATAACGCCACCCAGCAAATTTCGAAGATTCGTTCTGTTTCAATTCATTGTGGCAATGCAACCGCATCGCACTGACAGAGGAAACTCAGTCTAATTCGAAATGAAATCCCGGATCCTTGCTACGTGTTTAGATGACAACGAGCCATCGGTATTCGGGTATGGCCGAACTCGGCATATCCGTCGAGGTCGTCCACAATAAACGACGCAATGTTTTAATTTGTTGATGCGAACACGTGAAAATTCCGGAATGGAGCCGCCCAATTTAAGAAGATTTGTTCTATTTTTATTTATTGTGACGACGCGATTGCGTCACAGTTTTAACAAGACGTATTGCGCAACGACCGGGAAGGCGAAGTCCATCGAAAGTGCAAACACCGGGTCTTTGCCGCGCGTCGACGCGGCCGCGCGGAATGCGTCGTTACGCAGGTGTGGTGGATTGCGTCGCTTTGGCAGCAGACGGCGTGAGATGAGCGCTCACGGTGCCGGGGGCTCGCCCCCCGGGCGATGGATGCGATGCCGCGCGTTTCGCGATGCGAGCGGCTGCCGGGCTATTGCCGCGCCGTTCGCACATTCGCTGGCAGCGCCTGCGGCCAGCTCGTGCGGAACGGATTGATGTCGAGCCCGCCGCGCCGCGTGTAGCGCGCATACACCGCGAGCTTGGTCGGTTTGCAGCGGTTCCAGATGTCCGTGAACATGCGCTCCGCACACGGCTCGTGAAACTCGTTGTGGTTGCGAAAGCTCACGATGTACGCGAGCAGCCCGGCCTGGTCGATGGGCGGGCCGCTGTAGCGGATCTGCACGCTGCCCCAGTCGGGCTGACCGGTGACGAGACAGTTGCTCTTGAGCAGGCGGCTGGTGAGCGTTTCGTTGACCGGCACCTGCGTGGTGTCGCTGGTCAGCAGTTCGGGTGCGGGCTGGTAGTGCGTGCACTCGATGTCGAGCCGGTCGAGGTCGAGGCCGTCGATCTCGTGCACCGGCTCGCGGTCGAACAGGTCGGGCGTGAGCAGCTTCACGCCGATGCCGGCCGACTGGTCGCTGCCGCGCCAGGCGGCTTCGGCGAGGTCGGTGCGCAGGTGCTCGCGCACGGCATCGATGCTCGCGAAGGTGCTGTTGTTGAAGCTGTTGAGATACAGCTTGAACGACTTGCTTTCGATGATGTTGGGCGTTTCACAGGGAATGGTGAAGTGCGCGATGGCGAGCTGCGGCTTGCCGCGCGGGTTGAGCCAGCTCACTTCGAAGGCGGTCCAGAGGTCGGCGCCGAAGAAGGGCAAGGCGCCGGCCTTGATGCCCATGGCTTCGCGCTGCGTGGCGCGCGCAATGGGGAACAGCAGCGACGGGTCGTACTTGTCGGCGTAGGCCGAGGCGCGGCCCAGTTGCGATTGCTCGGGGGTGTTCGGGTTGTCGGGATGGTTGTCGAGGCTCATGGCTTGTCCTTGGCGCTCGCAGCGTGCGCGAACGGGGCGATGTGGTTGGCGAGGATGGTGCAGACCTCGGGCGGCAGGTCGTGGCCCATGCCGGGAACGGAAATGAAGATCGAACCCGGAATCCGCTGGGCCGAATCCTTGCCGCAGGCGATGGGCACGAGGGCGTCGTCTTCGCCGTGCAGCACCAGCGTCGGGCACTGGATGCGCGGCAGCACCTTGGGGCGATCGGCATCGGCGCCGATGGCGAGCATCTGCCGCATCAGGCCGGCCGGGTGGTAGGCGCGGCGCATGCTGAAGGTGAGGCGCTCGGCCAGTTCTTCGTCGGACTGCGGATAGGCCGGGCTCTGGATCAGCCGCAGCAGCTTGATGCTGTGCGCCACGAGCTCGGCCTCGCTCTTGCCCAGGGGCCTTCGCATGAGCATGGCGGTCACTTCGCGGCGCGGACCGGGCAAGCCGCGCGCGCCGCTCGAACTCATGATGCTCACGAGGCTGGCCGTGCGCTGCGGTGCGCTGACAGCGATGCGCTGCGCGATCATGCCGCCCATCGACGCGCCGACGATGTGCGCTTTCTCGATGCCCAGCGCATCGAGCACGCCGATCGAATCGTGCGTCATGTCCTGCAAGGTGTACGCCGAGCGCACCTTCAGGCGGAGCCGGTGGCGAATGGTCTCCCAGACGATGTTGCCGACGCCGGCATGGTCGAAGCCCTGGCTCAGGCCGATGTCGCGGTTGTCGTGGCGCACCACGCGAAAGCCCGCGTCCACCAGTTGCTGCACGAAGCCGGTCGGCCATGCGATCAGCTGCATGCCCAGGCCCATGATGAGCAGGATGACAGGACGCCCCTCGCCTCCGGTGTCGTCGACTTCGATCTGCAGCCCGTTGGCGGTGACTTTCATCGGTTCCTTGTTGCTGCTACTTGAATTCGCGCTCGCGCAGCCACTTGGTGGCGACCCATTTCTCGCCCGCCAGCACTGGCGCGCCGCCGTGCAGGGTGCGGGTGACGGGGTCGGGGCGGTCGTAGCTGAAGAAGACGCCGGTGCCGCGCACGGGGGCCACTTCGAGCCCGACGTCGGGAAAGGTGGTGGCACCGCCCTGCTCCGGCTCCTGCAGGTACATCACGAGCGTGGCGACGCGCTGGCCGCCGCGCTTGAGGATGGTGGGCGTGCCGGGCTCGTTGGGGTCGAAGTAGTCGTAGTGCGGACGGTACTGGGCACCGGGCGCATAGCGCAGGATCTGCAGGCCCTCGCCGAACTCCAGCGGCCAGCGCAGCAGCGTGGCCAGGCGCTGCTCCAGCCGCGCGACGATCTCGTTCTCGCCGCGCTCGAAGAACATGCCGTCGCTGGTGCGGTCGACGTTGAGCACTTCGCCGCCGGTGCGGGTCTCGACGGTGAGCGAGCGCGCGAGCCGCACCCGCGCCGCGGCGATCAGCCCTTCGCATTCCTCGACCGACAGCAGGTTGCCGAAGACGACGACGCGCGGATGCCGCATGGTGTGCAGCACCTGCACCCGGCGGTCGCCCGTGTCGAGGTACAGCGGCGCGCCGTCGAGATCCGGACCGGGCATCTCGGTGCGAACCGGTGCCAGTGCCACCTCGACATTGGGGAAGCCGGCCTCGAGCTGGGCCAGCGCCACATCGGTGGCCGAATCGTGCCAGCCGGCCGCGCGCATCGATGCGCGCAGCGCGGGCACCGAATGACCGGCCGCCAGCTGGGCAACCAGCCATTCGCGCAGCTCCGGACTGATCGGTTGGGACATCAGACTTTCCTCCTGAACACCAGCCTTTCGGCTGTGGACACCTCTGCGTCGAAACCATAACCCTCGAGGTCGAACTTTTCCAGCGCCTTGGGCGTGGCCGCCTTGTGCAGCACGGCCCAGCGCGCCAGCAGGCCGCGGGCGCGTTTGGCGAAGAAGCTCACGATCTTGTACCTGTCGCCCTTCCACTCCTGGAACACGCATTCGACCACGCGGGCCTTGAGCACCTTCCGGTCGACCGACTTGAAGTATTCCTGCGAAGCGACGTTGACGACCACCGGCGTGCGGTCGGCCGCGAGGCGCTCGTTCAAGTGCTCGGCGATGCGCGAGCCCCAGAACGCGTACAGGTCCTTGCCGTGGCGGTTGGCGAGCTGCGTGCCCATTTCGAGCCGGTAGGGCTGCAGGCGGTCGAGCGGCCGCAGGAGGCCGTAGAGGCCGCTGAGGATGCAGACATGGTCCTGTGCCCAGGCGAGTTGCGCGGGCGTCAGGGTGCGGGCATCCAGGCCGCCGTAGACGTCGCCGTCGAAGGCGAAGGCCGCCTGGCGGGCGTTTTTCTCGGTGCTCTTGGAGGACCAGGCCTCGTAGCGCGCCACGTTGAGGGCGGAAAGCTTGTCCGACAGATGCATCAGTTCGGAGATCTCGAGAGGCGACTTCTCGCGCAGCAGCTTGATCAGCTCGACCGAGGGGCCGCGGGGGGCTTCGAAATGGGGTTGGGTGGCGGGGACTTCAGGAGGAACCGGGGTGTCGTAGTCGAGCGACTTTGCAGGGGAAAGCAGGAAGAGCATCCCGGAATTATGAGTGGCGGCTGTGTCGCCAAGCCGCGCCGGTAAAATCGCCGGCTATCCCACCCTGTCCCCCACGGCTCCCCCTAAAGGCGCCGTTCTGCATTTCCCATGAGCGAACCCACCACCCCTCCCGCCCAGCCTGGTCTGGACAGCCTGTCCAAATCGTTCGAACCCGCCGCCATCGAGGCGCACTGGGGCCCGGAATGGGAAAAGCGCGGCTATGCCAAGGCCGGCTTCCGCGGCACGCAGCAACCCAAGGAAGGCGCGGACTCCTTCGCGATCCAGCTGCCGCCCCCCAACGTGACGGGCACGCTGCACATGGGCCATGCGTTCAACCAGACGATCATGGACAGCCTCACGCGCTACCACCGCATGAAGGGCGACAACACGCTGTGGCTGCCGGGCACCGACCATGCCGGCATAGCGACGCAGATCGTGGTGGAGCGCCAGTTGCAGGAGCAGAAGATCGGCCGCCACGACCTGGGCCGCAAGAACTTCGTGGCGCGCGTGTGGGAATGGAAGGAGAAGTCGGGCAACACCATCACCGAGCAGATGCGCCGCATGGGCGACACGGTCGACTGGAGCCGCGAATACTTCACGATGGACGACGACCTCTCGCAGGTCGTGACGCAGACCTTCGTGAAGCTGTACGAAGAAGGCCTGATCTACCGCGGCAAGCGCCTGGGCAACTGGGACCCGGTGCTCAAGACCTCGGTGAGCGACCTCGAGGTCGAGAGCGAAGAGGAAGACGGCTCGCTCTGGCACATCGCCTACCCGCTGGAAGACGGCAGCGGCACGCTGACCGTGGCCACCACCCGACCCGAAACCATGCTCGGCGACACCGCCGTGATGGTCCACCCCGAGGACGAGCGCTACAAACATCTGATCGGCCAGCACGTGAAGCTGCCGCTGGTGGACAAGCTGATCCCGATCATTGCCGACGACTACGTCGACAAGGAATTCGGCACCGGCGTGGTCAAGGTCACGCCTGCGCACGACTACAACGACTACGCGGTCGGCCAGCGCCACAAGCTCGAGATGATCGGCGTGCTCACGCTCGACGCGACCATCAACGACAACGCGCCCGAGAAGTACCGCGGCCTGGACCGCTTCGTGGCGCGCAAGGCCATCGTGGCCGACCTCGAAGCGCTCGGCCTGCTGGTCGAGGTGAAGAAGCACAAGCTGATGGTGCCGCGCTGCGCGCGCTCGGGCGCCATCGTCGAGCCGATGCTCACCGACCAGTGGTACGTGGCGATGACGCGCCCCGGCGCGGACGGCCAGTCGATCGCACAGAAGGCGATCGACGTGGTGAAGTCGGGCGAGGTGCGCTTCGTGCCCGAGAACTGGGTCAACACCTACAACCACTGGATGGAGAACATCCAGGACTGGACCATCTCGCGCCAGCTCTGGTGGGGCCACCAGATTCCGGCCTGGTACGACGATGAAGGCAACGTGTACGTGGCCGAGAACGAGGCCGACGCGCAAGCCAAGGCCCCAGGCAAGAAGCTCAGGCGCGACGAGGACGTGCTCGACACCTGGTATTCCGCAGCGCTGGTGCCCTTCTCTTCGCTGGGCTGGCCGGAGAAGACGCAGGACCTCGAGCTGTACCTGCCCTCGACCGTGCTCGTGACGGGCTACGACATCATCTTCTTCTGGGTCGCCCGGATGATCATGATGACCAAGCACTTCACCGGCAAGGTGCCGTTCAAGGACGTGTACATCCACGGCCTGGTGCGCGATGCGCAAGGCAAGAAGATGAGCAAGTCGGAAGGCAACGTGCTCGACCCGGTGGACCTGATCGACGGCATCCAGCTGCCCGAACTGCTCGACAAGCGCACGCAAGGCCTGCGCAAGCCCGAGACGGCGCCTGCCGTTCGCAAGAACACGCAGAAGGAATTTCCGGACGGCATTCCGGCTTTCGGCGCCGATGCGCTGCGCTTCACCTTCGCCTCGCTGGCTTCGCTGGGCCGCAGCATCAATTTCGATTCGAAACGTTGTGAGGGCTATCGCAACTTCTGCAACAAGCTGTGGAACGCCACGCGCTTCGTGCTGATGAACTGCGAAGGCCAGGACTGCGGCCTCCAGGAACACACGAAGGAAGAATGCAAGGTGGGCGGTCCGGCCCACGGCTACCTGAAGTTCAGCCGTGCAGACTACTGGATCGTTTCGCAGCTGCAGCGCGTCGAGGCCGACGTGGCCAGGGGCTTCGAGGAGTACCGGCTCGACAACGTCGCGAATGCGGTCTACCAGTTCGCCTGGGACGAGTTCTGCGACTGGTACCTCGAGATTGCCAAGGTGCAGATCCAGACCGGCGACGATGCGCAGAAGCGCGCCACGCGCCGCACGCTGATCCGCACGCTCGAAACGCTGCTGCGCCTGGCGCATCCGGTGATTCCGTTCATCACGGAAGAGCTGTGGCAAAAAGTTTCCAAGGTCGCTGGCCGCGAAGGCGAGTCGATCATGGTCGCGGCCTATCCGAAGAGCCAGCCGGAGAAGATCGATGAAGCGGCCGAGGCGCATGTCGCACGTCTGAAGGCGCTGGTCGATGCATGCCGCACGCTGCGCGGCGAGATGAACGTGTCGCCGGCGGTGCGTCTGCCGCTTTATGCGGTGGCCGACGACGCCGAAGGCGCGGCCTTCTTGCGTGAATCGGCGCCCGTGCTGCAGGCGCTGGCCAAACTCAAGGAAGTGAAGGTCTTCGACGACGAAGCGTCGTGGTCGGCCGCGGCCGAGGCGGCGCCCGTCGCGGTGGTGGGTGCGGCACGCCTGTGCCTGCACATGGAGATCGACAAGGCCGCCGAGAAGCTTCGCATCGGCAAGGAAATCGCGCGCATCGAAGGCGAGATCGCCAAGGTCCACGCAAAGCTTGGTAACGAAGCGTTCGTCGCCAAGGCTCCTGCGGCGGTGATCGAGCAAGAACGTAAACGTCTGGCTGACTTCAGCGCCACGTTGGAGCGTCTTCGCGACCAACTTGTACGCCTCGGCTGACAGACGCAGGGCATCGAAGGCGTTTAGGATTTCAGGAGCGGCTTCGCGCCGTTCCGCATCCGGAATTTCCCTCACTTTCAAGAAAGACGCTGAACTGCCCATGTCCACTTCCTCGACACGCATCCGCAAGGCCGTATTTCCTGTTGCAGGCTTTGGTACACGCTTCCTGCCGGCCACCAAGGCGCAACCCAAGGAAATGCTGCCGGTGGTCGACAAGCCGCTGATCCAGTACGCCGTCGAAGAAGCCTATGCCGCGGGCATCCGCGACATGATTTTTGTGACCGGCCGCAACAAGCGTGCGATCGAAGATCACTACGACACCGCCTACGAACTCGAAAGCCAGCTCGAAGCCAGCGGCAAGGACGCGTTGCTCAAGATCGCGCGTTCGGTGATGCCCGACGACATGACCTGCTCGTACGTGCGCCAGCCGCGCATGCTGGGTCTCGGCCATGCGGTGCTCTGCGCAGAACACCTGGTCGGCAACGAGCCCTTTGCCGTTCTTCTGGCCGACGACCTGATGGTCGGCCCCGATGGCGGCGAGCCGGTGCTCGCGCAGATGACCGCCGCATTCGCCCGCCTGGGCGCCTCGTTGCTGGCCGTGCAGGAAGTGCCGCTCGAACACGTCAAGCGCTACGGCATCGTGGCCGGAGAGACGGTCGAGGACGGTCTGGTGAAGGTCCATCGCATGGTCGAGAAGCCGAAGCCCGAAGAGGCGCCCTCGCGCCTTGGCGTGGCGGGCCGCTACATCCTCACGCCGGGCGTGTTCGATGAAATTCGCAACCAGCCCAAGGGCGCGGGCGGCGAGATCCAGTTGACCGACGGCATTGCGGCACTGATGAAGAAGGAATCGGTCTACGCCTATTCCTACAAGGGCATCCGCTACGACTGCGGCAGCAAGGAAGGTTTCCTGCAGGCCACGGTGGAACTGGCGCTGGCCCATCCTGAAGTGGGCAGCGAGTTCCGCGAGTACCTCAAGAGCCTGAAGCTCTGAGGGACGGGGGCAACAAGCCCCCTTTTTTTGGCTCTCGCTAGCGCCGCTTCAGCACATGAATGAAGTCGCTGCCGACCGTCTGCTGCTCCATCAGCTCGTTGCCGGTCTGGCGCGCAAAGGCCTGAAAGTCGCGCACCGACCCCGGGTCGGTCGACACCACCCTGAGCAGTTGCCCGCTCGCCATGTCGTTGAGCGACTTCTTTGCCTTGAGGATGGGCAGCGGGCAGTTCAGCCCGCGCGTGTCGATTTCGCGGTCAACTTCCATGCTTCGGCTCCTCGGGCGGCAGATTGAGCCCGCGGCGGCGGTCTTCGTTCTCGGCCGTGGTGAAGAACACGGGCTCATGGCCCCGGGTGCGCAGCCAGTCGGCCAATGCATAGCCGGTGCCCGCGGGCCAGCACTTGAGATCCGGCAGGTCGTAGAGGCGGTAGTCCACCAGCTCGGGCGAGAGCTTCACCTCGCCATCGGCCACCACGTGGTAGGCGATGATGATCTGGTTCATGCGCTGGAAGTCGTAGACACCAACGAGCTTCGTCGCGCCGACTTCCAGGTTGGTTTCTTCCTTGACCTCGCGCGCGATGCCGCCTTCGGGCGTTTCGCCGGCCTCCATGAAGCCGGTGATCAGCGCATACATCTTGACCGGCCAGGCCGCATTGCGCGCCAGCAGCACCTGGCCGCGGTACTCGACGATGGCTGCGAGCACGGGCGTGGGGTTGTTCCAGTGCGTGTGGCCGCAGTTCGGGCAGCGCAGGCGCTCCTTGGGACCGCCGTCTTCCATCAACGCGATCCATTCGAGCGGCGTGGCGCAGACCTGGCAAAACTTGGGATGGGACATCGGAGTTCTCAGCGTTGTCGTTCTTGAATCGTCGCCTCTTCCAGAAACATCGCAGAACCGGCTTTGCCGGGCTGCAGATGTTGCCCCCGGAGAGGGTGGGCGAAGCGACACGAAGTGCGCATAGCCTGGGGGCGGTCCTGTTTCAGGCGGGGAATACGCCAGTCGAAAGATAACGGTCGCCGCGGTCGCACACCACGAAGACGATGGTGGCGTTCTCGACCGTCTTGGCGACTTCGAGCGCCACCCACAGTGCGCCGGCCGCGGAAATGCCGCCGAAGATGCCTTCTTCGCGCGCGAGGCGCCGGCACATCTCCTCGGCGTTGTCCTGGCTCACGCTGATTTCTTCGTCGACCCGGCTCGGGTCGTAGATCTTGGGCAGGTATTCGGTGGGCCACTTGCGGATGCCCGGAATGCGCGAGCCCTCGGCCGGCTGCGCGCCGATGATGCGCACGGCAGGGTTCTTTTCCTTCAGGAAGCGCGAGACGCCGGTGATGGTGCCGGTGGTGCCCATGGCACTCACGAAATGCGTGATCTTGCCCTTGGTGTCGGCCCAGATCTCGGGGCCGGTGGTCTCGTAGTGGATGCGCGGGTTGTCGGGGTTGGCGAACTGGTCGAGCACCCGGCCCTTGCCCTGCACCACCATCTGCTCGGCGAGGTCGCGCGCGTACTCCATGCCGCCGCTCTTGGGCGTGAGCACCAGCTCGGCGCCGAAGGCCTTCATGGTCTGGGCGCGCTCCACGGAGAGGTCCTCCGGCATGATCAGTACCATGCGGTAGCCCTTGATGGCTGCGGCCATCGCGAGTGCGATGCCGGTGTTGCCCGAGGTGGCTTCGATCAGCGTGTCGCCGGGCTTGATCTCGCCGCGCTCCTCGGCGCGCTTGATCATCGAGAGGGCCGGCCGGTCTTTCACCGAGCCCGCGGGATTGTTGCCTTCGAGCTTGCCGAGGATCACGTTGCCGCGCTTGGCATTTTCGGCCGCGTCGATGCGTTGCAGAGCGACCAGGGGGGTCTTGCCGATGGCGTCTTCGATCGTCGGATAATTCATGGCAGCCACTGTGCCATAATTTTGGGCTTCCTTCCGGATGTGCCCGGGTGGTGAAATTGGTAGACGCAGGGGACTCAAAATCCCCCACCGAAAGGTGTGCCGGTTCGATTCCGGCCCCGGGCACCACGTATTTATGCGCACTCCACAAGTAGCGCGCACTAACGTGAAGCAACATGTTCCGCGAGGCATTCCGCTTTCGCGCATGGGCCTCTGCTGAGAGGCGCTGGTGGCGTCAGTCGCAGATGGGCCGGAAGTAGCCCTTGATCCGAGCCTTTTCGCGCACAGCGATTTGAATGTGACTGCGATCGTCGAACCCTGAGCCAGGGAAGGCCGGACCACCTTCGCTAAATGCAGCTCGGACCGTATCGTAGGAAGGCAGCGCCTTCTCCGCGGTCTTCCTTGACTCGTGAAGCGCTTCGATCACGGCACGATCCAGGCTGCGAAAGAAGCCGTTCCCAGTGTTCTTTGGCAACTCTGCCCCAGCCTTCTCGAAGGCCTTCACCAAGATCTGATGCGCGACTTTCACTTCCTCGATGCTCACGCGAGAGGTCAAATTGAGGCAGTGCCCGAGTTCAATCACAGCACCAACGACAAACGGCTTCTTGATCTTTCCTTTCGAGAGCCTCGGATTGTCCTTGGCGGCGACAGCCCACTCGATCGCCCGCAGCGGATCATTTTCCCAGAAATAGATGCCTTCCCCGAGCCAGTCGTACTTGTTAACGCTGGTCGCGAGATGGGGTAGCTTGCCGCTCAGCACATCCTCGCCCACGGACTCGTCGCAGCCATGAAAGCCCAGCACCATGCTAGGCAGGCGCTGATAGTTGCTGTAGTCGGGAAATGGCGGCTGCTCAGCCGCCATAAACCTTCGTCAAACGCCCCGTTGGGGTGACGATGCCAGCGCGATGGAGAAAATCCAGAGCGTCAGCCTTGGACTTTGTGACCTTCTTCTCGAGGTGCTCGACCGACTTTTTCATTTCGGGATCGGCCAAAGTCACTGGGCGGCCTGTCTTCGCCACCACCCGCACCCAGCCGGCACCCTGATCCGAAGCACGGCTACCGCGTGCTGGCGCACTGCGATTTTGAGCGATTGGCTTGGTCATCTTGATTCCGGAGAGGTTGCGACGCACTTTTCGGTGCATCGAAATTAATGCTGGAATTTTGCCACTTTACTGGTTGGTTTTACAGTAGTAATGTTTTCGCGAGCGCCCAAACTAGCGGCGTCAGTTTCGTTCCGCTACTTTCGACGTCTTGTTTTGCGCAGTAGTTGGCGCCGTTTTCAGTCACGAACTACCGCAAAACGCTCCAGATTCCCCTCTTGACAGCCGATTTGGCGTCTTTCGAGCCTGTGCTTACATTTCGGGACCCCGAGAACTTCAGCAAGAATCCGACCTCCATGCGGTGCGCCACGCGATTCAGTCAGGTCTGAGACTCGCTCTCGCACGCGCGACGTGAGAGCATCTGCCCAAGCCGTCCATCAAGTACGGGGGAACCGGGCGCCCGATCCTGCTCAGCACGAGGAGACCAAAACCATGAAGACAACATTGCTCGCCATCCTGCTCGCAGCCGCCGCCGGCAACTCCAACGCAGGCTCCCTGGCCATGCCGGGCAGCCTGAGCGCCAGCCCTGCCGGCGCTGCGTCATCAGCCCCAATCTTCGAAGCGGCAAGCCGATCTGGTAGCCGGCGCGTCGGTGGAAGCGGACGCAGTGGCAAGGGCAGCCACTACGTGGGCCGCCGCCGCAGGTAGACCACCAGAACCCCGGCGTCACTGCAGCGCGACTTCGGTGCCGTTGTCGGCCACCATCACGCCGGGCGTGCTTCGGAGATCTCGCTGGGTACGCCCATATGCTTGAGCTCGCTTCTGGTCTCAGCATTGGCGTGGCCTCTCCGCCTGGGATTCGTCGTATTCGGCGCGCCGTCGCGGCCGACGCTACCCGCCGAACCGCTACTGGCGAACCGTCGAAAGATGTGGGAACGGCAATCGCTGGTTGCCCTCATGTGCAGAAAACCTGACGCCATGACGCCCAGATGGTCGACTGGAATGCCGGCAGCTCGGAGTGCTGTTAGTTCTGCATCGGGGGTAATCTCGAATGGCAGCTTCAAGGTCACCGTCGCTTTGTGATTAGTGGCTTTGCCCATCGATGTTCCCCTCGGCATTTTTGGGGCGCCAGTAAATCCCAACGTTTCGCCGCGCGCAATACAGCTTTTGCAGGAGGTCGCCGCGGCAAAGAGAGCGCCTGAAGGGGCCGCCACTTTGGTCACCCCCTCACGTCGCGCCGAAACTGGCGGCACGTTCCGCCGTCGCGCTTAAAAGTGAGCCCGTCCAAGGAACCATCAGTTCAATGATTCCTTGCAGGGGGCACAGTTCGCGACCTCCCGCTATCTGCGGGGTACTCGGCTGCCTTACCGGTCAGGGCTCGGTTGCGTCGGCATACCCCTCGCAGATGGTGCCGGCGGCACCGCGTTCATCAGCGATGCGCGCCAGTTCTCCCGCTCGAGCGTCAGCCGGGCCGCCCACAACGACGGGTACTCCCCACGGTGCTCCTGCACATCCTCAATGCGCATTCACGGACTTCGGACGAGAACTTGTTCGACTTGTTCATGGCTTCATCTTCTCAAGAGTTAAAGCCTCCTCAGAATCCGGGGCGATTCACACGATCCGTCCGCCCCGCACATGTGTCAACCGCAGTGCGCAAGACAAGCCACTCGCGCCGTCAGCACGATGCGTTCTAACTGGAACAGAATCCCCGGTCGTTAACATTGATAAACTTCCCTTTCTTCAAAACGAGGTGGGCAGCAT
>NZ_JBFUHN010000104.1:0-20093 GCF_056402375.1 Variovorax sp. P4_B10
GCCTAGGGCCGCAGGCCTCCTCCTTTATTTCGCTGCGCAGAGCACACCATCGGCGTGATCGCTCAGAGCACTGGTTGATCGGCCGCAAACCAGCAGCGTGCCCTCGTGCACAGGGCACCGGGTGCTCCCCGCAGCGAAACAAAGGAGGAGGGGCGGAAGCCGAAGCGGGGGACATTCGCGGAGGGGAGTACCCGGTGTCCTGTGCACGCGCCCTGAACAAGAGCGCCTCAAACGCACCGCTACCGCAAGCACTGCGCGCCGGCCAAGAAGCTATCCTCGACAGGGTGAACTCTTTCGTCATCTCCTCGCTGCTGCCCGTCGTCCTTCTCATCGCCGCGGGCTACCTCGCCGGCCGGCGCCGATGGATCGGCGGCAACGCGGTCAAGGACCTGTCGAACCTCATCTTCCTGCTGCTCGCCCCCGCGCTGCTGTTCCGCGCCATGAGCACGGTGCACGTGGAGCAGCTCAGTCTCAAGCCCGTTGCGGCGTACTTCCTCGCCTCGGGCCTGCTGTTCGCGGGCACGCTGGCGCTGCGCGGCTTCAACCGCACGGCGGCCGTGATCGCGCTCGCCAACACCTACAGCAACACCGTGATGATCGGCATCGCGCTGATCGGCCTCGCCTATGGCGAAGAGGGCATGGTGGTGCTGCTCACGCTGATCTCGCTGCACTCGCTGGTGCTGCTTACCAGCGCCACGGTCGTGCTCGAGCTGGCCGTCGCGCGCGAGCATGCGGTGGTCGGCGGCGAAGAAAAACGCTCGATGGCGCGCACCGTGCTGCGCGCCCTGCGCAACGCCATCATCCATCCGGTGCCGCTGCCGATCATCGCGGGGCTGCTGTTCGCTCAGACGGGGCTCGCGATGCCCGAGGTCATCGACAAGCCGATCCAGCTGCTCGGCCAGGCCTTCGGGCCGGTGGCGCTGGTGATGGTGGGCATTACGCTGGCGCTCACGCCCATCGGCCGGCACTGGCGCGGCGCGCTGGTGCAGGCGCTGGTCAAGAACCTGCTGCATCCGCTGCTGGTGGCCGCCATCGGCTGGCTGCTGGGCGTGCGCGGCATTCCGCTCACCGTGATGGTCGTGGCGGCGGCGCTGCCGATCGGCGCCAACGTGTTCCTGTTCTCGCAGCGCTACCGTACGGCCGAAGACCTGGTGACGGCCAGCGTCGCGGTGTCGACCGTGCTCGCCCTCGGCACCCTGACGCTCGTGATGGTCTGGGTGCAGTGGCTCCCCTGAACCCTTCGGTTTTCCCTTCGTAGACCGCTCGCGGACTTTCGCCTTATCGGCCGCGGCCGCGCCCCTATGCCGTTTGGCAGGGGTGGCCGTTTGGTGGGATGGCGAGCGGCGCCTCTCGCCCTACATTTGCCGGCTGATGAATGACCCGGCGCGCTCTTCGCCCCTTGTTGCTATGGCGGTGGTCGCGACGGTGATCGCGCTCTCCGGCCTGCCCGCGCGGGCGGCCGACGACGCAAGACCATGCAGGACACCGTGCCTCTCGGTCAGCGTGCCGCGCGAGCCGGCCGAGAAACCGGCGGAGGCGGAGCCCAGGCCCGCACCGGCGCCCGCTGCGCGGCCGGGCGCGAGGCCCAGGCCGCAGGCAACGGCACTGGTGGCGCCGCCGCAGCAGCCGCCGCAGGAAGTGCAGAGAGAGCCCGTCGCAAAGAGGCCCGCGCCCTCCAGGCGTTGCAGCGACATCAACATGCGCGCCGCCGTGGGCGAGCCGCTGTCGGAAGAGGACATGAAGACATTGAGGAGTCAGTGCTGATGACGAACACCATCACTCAACGGATCCGGACCGCACTGCGCGTGCTGACGCTCTGTGCCGCAGTGCTGGCCGCCGCCTGCGCGCATCGCCCCGCACCGGGCAATGCCATGCCTTTCGACCAGGCCGTCAACCAGGCGGTGGACGACCTGATGGTGCAGACGCAGAAGCTGCCGGCTTTCCTCGCCAAGGTGGAGTCGTCGCTCAAGCAGAGCCGCATCGTGATCGACCCGCTGCTCGAAGGCGCGAGCGGCCAGCAGACCGAAGTGAYGCGCGTGGCCGAGCAGCGCATCGTCCAGCGCATGCAGGCGCAGTTCAAGCAGTTCACCGTGACGCCGTTCAACACGACCGAGATCGGGAACGCGCAGTACGTGCTGAACGGCACGCTGATGCGCGACAAGGCCGCCTCCGGCGGCCCCTACCGCCTGAACCTCGCGCTGACCGAGATCAAGAGCGGCATGGTGATCGCGCAGTCGGTGACGCGCATCAGCGATGCAACGCTCGACACGCGGCCCACCGCCTTCTTCCGCGACAGCCCGGTGAACGGCAAGGACCGCGGCGTGGAAGGCTACATCCGCACCGCCGAAACGCAGCCGGGGCAGGCCGCCGATGCGCTCTACCTCGAGCGCCTGCCGACCTCGACCGTGCTGCAGGAAGCCACCGCGGCCTATGAAGCCGGCCGCATGAGCGAGGCGCTGGCCCGCTACGAGGCCGCATCGAAGCGGCCCGACGGGCAACAGTTGCGCATCTACAGCGGCCTGTACCTCGCGCAGTCGCAACTGGGCCGCACGGCGGATGCGGAGAAGACCTTCGGCACCATCGCGCGCCTCGGTCTGGAAACCAACAACCTGAGCGTCAAGTTCCTGTTCAAGCCGGGCTCGACCGACTTTCTGGCCGATCCGAAGATCAGCGCGGCCTACCCGATGTGGCTGCGGCAGATCGCGCGCCAGGCGGCCCAGATCGACGCCTGCGTGGTGGTGGCGGGGCACACGAGCCGCACGGGCTCGGAGGCGGTCAACGAGCGGCTGTCGCTGCAGCGCGCGGTGAGCGTGAAGGGCCGGCTCGTGACCGAGGCGCCGCCGCTGTCGAAGAAGCTGCGCGAGTCCGGCATGGGCTTTCGCGAGAACATCGTCGGCACGGGCGCCGACGATGCAAGCGACGCGCTGGACCGTCGCGTCGAATTCAAAGTCGTAGGCTGCGAGGCCTGACGAGATTCAGGGCGCGAGCCGCTCGCGCACCCAGTCCGCACCTTCGAGCCGGTAGCGCAGCCGGTCGTGCAGCCGGCTCTTGCGGCCCTGCCAGAACTCCCAGCGGTCGGGCACCAGCCGGTAGCCGCCCCAGTGCGGCGGGCGCGGCGGCGAGAGCAGGTGCCTGGCAGCGGCCACGGCCGCGTTCTTCACCAGCACATCGCGTCCGCTGATGACCTCGCTCTGCGGACTGGCCCAGGCGCCGATGCGCGAGTCGAGCGGGCGGCTGGCGAAGTAGGCGTCGCTTTCTTCGGCCCCGGCCTTCTCGACGCGGCCCTCGATGCGCACCACGCGCTCGAGTTCGACCCAATGGAACTGCAGTGCCGCATACGGGTTGCCCGAGAGTTCGCGGCCCTTGCGGCTTTCGTAGTTGGTGTACCAGACGATGCCGCGGGCGTCATAGCCCTTGATCAGCACGATGCGGCTCGACGGCCGCAGGTCGCTGCCCACGGTGCACAGCGTCATCGCATTGGGCTCGGGCACCTGTGCGTCGATGGCCTCGGTGAGCCAGCGTTCGAACTGCTGGAGCGGATCGCCGGCGCTGTGGGCCTCGCCGAGTTCGGCGCGCTCGTAGCTCTTGCGCAGCGCGGCCAGCGTTTCGTTGGAGGGAGAGGAAGTCATGCCGGGATTGTTGCGCACATACTCGCCCCATGACGACCCAAGCGAATTCCCCGGTAGTGATCGTGCTGGCCTCCGGCCGGAGCGAGCGCTTCATTGCGGCTGGCGGCAAGGGCTCCAAGCTGAAGGCGCTGCTTGCGGGCAAGCCGGTGCTGGAGCGCACGCTCGATGCCGTGCGTGCCAGCGGCCTGCGGTGGCACCTGGAAGACGTCGGCCATCCGGGCATGGGCGATTCGATTGCCGCTGCGGTGCGCGCCACGTCCGACGCGGCCGGCTGGCTGATCCTGCCGGGGGATCTGCCGCTCGTGCGGCCCGAGACGCTGCAGCGGGTGGCCGGCGCGCTCGGCGGCCGGGTGAACGCGGTGCAGCCTCAGTACCTGGGCGAGCGCGGGCACCCGGTCGCCTTCGCGGCCGGATGTCGTGCGCAGCTTGCGGCGCTCGAGGGGAACCAGGGCGCATCGCCCGTTCTCCGGTCGATGCGCGCCATCGATTCGGTCGTGGACCTGGTGGTGGACGATGCCGGTGTCGTGACCGACATCGACACGCCCGAGGCCCTGGCGCGCGCCGAGGCGCTGTGGATCGAGCGCTCAGGCCATCGCTGAGTCGGGGCTTTGTTCCAGGATACCGTGGGGTTAGCGCGTAATCACCGCGCAAGCGATGCGCGGGCCCGAGTTGCCGGCCGGCTGCGTCGTGAAGTCGTCGCGGTCGCGGTGAACCACCAGGGCGCGGCCCACCACGTTGTTGGCGGCGCCGTCGCTCAGCGAGATCGAGTGGTCGTCGACGCTGAAGCGCGCCACGCCGCCGGCATCGGCCACCAGGCTCGGAAGTTCGCCGGCATGGCTGCCCGGTGCGGCGAACTTGCCGTGCGTGCCGCCGGTCGGGTTGAAGTGGCCACCCGAGGCATTGCCGTTGTCGCCGCAGTCGCCCTTTTCATGGATGTGGAAGCCGTGCTCGCTGCCCGGCACCAGGCCGCGCACCTCGCCCGATACGCGCACGCCGTGGTCGAGGGCCGTGAGCTTCACGGTGCCGCGGGTCGGGTTGGGCGTGATCGCGGCGGTCGGCACCAGTTCGATGGCCGTGCTCGGCTTGCCGCCCATGCTGCCGCAGGCGGCGAGCACGGCGGTGGCGAGGAGGGCGGTGCCGGTGGCGATGAGACGACGATGGTTCATGGTTTTTCCTTGGACGGTCCGGAAGGTTGGGAAGATTTGTCGGAAGACCCCGGAACATATACCGGAGCCGGGGGCGCATCGCAATCGGTCGCGGCCTCGGACTGCTGCTGTTGCTCCTGCTTCACGGCAGCCAGCGCCACCAGCCGGGCGAGCGCCGCGTCGTGGATCGAATGCCGCTGCAGTTCGAGCAGGGTCTGCCGTGCGTAGTCGAGCGAGCTGCCATAGCGGCCGACCGCATGGGTGAAGATGTGACGGTAACGCTCGTCRCTGAGTTCGCCGGTGAAGTTGGGGCTGCGTCGCGACAGCGTGAAGGCCAGCGCGCGCACCGCGCCCTCGGCCGTGCCGCAGCTGAGCCACTTGGGGTCGTACACGCCGGTCGGCATCTCGCGCAGCCAGAGGCGGCGCAGCGTTTCGAGCCCTTCGGCCTTCGGCACCCGGAACACCATGCCGCGGCAACTGCCGCCGGACAGCAGGCCGAACACCAGGCCCGGCGTCTGGATGCTCCCCCGATTGATGCGGCTCCACATCTTGAGCGCCCGGTGCCAGCCGTGCACCCAGGCTGGCCGCCGCTCGATGAAGCCGAATTCCGGCCGCCAGATCAGCGAGCCGTAGCCGAACAGCCAGAGATCGTCGTGCCCGCCCCAATCGGCGATGGCGCGCTCGAGCATCGGCTGCGGGTCGCGCAGGGGCTTGGGCATGGGGTCCAGTCCCGGCGGTCCGGGATCCGGCGCGGGGTCCGACACGGGCGCCTCAGGGGCGCCACCTACAATTTCGTGATCATGGTTCACCGCACCATTATTTACCGACCCCTCAATTACGGAGCACGCCCCCCCATGAGCGAAGACGACGGCCAGCAGAATTTCATCCTCGGTTTCCTGATGGCGTTGATCGCACTGGTGATCTTCTTCGTCGTGGGCATCGTGATCTGGCACAAGGGACACGGCGGCACTGCAACCGCGGCCCAGGCCAGGCCCGCCGCGGTGGTGATCCCGGCGCCCGCGCCCGGTGCGGAGCCCAAGGTGGCCGAAGTGACCGAGACGGTGACGGTCACGATCCCCGACGGCGCGAGCATCCGCGTGACCAACGGCGTGGTGAACTTCTATTTCGCGACCGGCAGCGCCGATCTCGCACCGGGCGCCGCCGAAGCGCTGGCCGCGGTCATCAAGGGCATCGAGAGCGGCCGCAAGGCAGTGGTCTCGGGCTTCCACGACACCACCGGCGATGCCGCCATCAACGCAGAACTCGCGAAGAAGCGCGCCGAGATGGTGCGCGACGTGCTCGTGGGCCTGGGGGTGCCGGCCGGCAAGATCGATCTGCAGAAGCCGGCCGTGACGGCAGGTTCGGGCAACAACGCCGAGGCGCGCCGCGTCGAAGTCAAGCTGGTGGACTGAGTAACCGTCAGCACGCAATGAAAAAGCCCGGTGATGCCGGGCTTTTTCGTTCCTGCCGCGCTGCGGGCCATGCCTGAGTAAATTCGTATCGTTTGGCGACCGTATTTCATCAGGTCTTCCCTCTCGACTTGGTACCATGGGCCTCCAGGCCCACAGTCGCTCTGGCGACACGCAGCAAGAGCCATCTACCCCCATGAGCAGCACACACCCCACCGTCCGCGACGTCACCGATCGCATCCGCGAGCGCAGCCATGGGCTGCGCAGCGCCTACCTCTCGAGGCTGGCCGAAATCCGCAGCCGCGACCGCGGCTCCGACCGCATGGGCTGCGCCAACGTGGCGCACGCCGTGGCGGGCATTCCGGCCAACGACAAATTCAGGGTGGTGACCGAGCGCGCACCCAACATCGGCATCGTCACCGCCTACAACGACATGCTCTCGGCCCACGCGCCGTACCAGGGCTATCCCGACATCATCAAGCAGGAGGCGCGGCGCCTCGGCGCCACCGCACAGGTGGCCGGCGGCGTGCCCGCGATGTGCGACGGTGTCACGCAGGGCACGCCCGGCATGGAGCTGAGCCTGTTCAGCCGCGACGTGATCGCGATGAGCACCGCGGTCGCGCTCACGCACGACATGTTCGACGGCGCGCTGCTGCTGGGCGTGTGCGACAAGATCGTGCCGGGCCTCCTGATCGGCGCGCTGCACTTCGGCCATCTGCCGACCGTGTTCGTGCCCGCGGGGCCGATGCCCTCGGGTCTCTCGAACAACGCCAAGTCGAAGGTGCGCGAGCAGGCGGCGCAGGGCCTCGTGGGCCGGCAGGGCCTGCTCGACGCCGAGATGGCGGCCTATCACACAGTGGGCACCTGCACCTTCTACGGCACCGCCAACAGCAACCAGATGCTGCTCGAGGCCATGGGCCTGCACGTGCCCGGCACCGCCTTCATCCAGCCCGGCGATGCGATGCGCGAGACGCTCACGCGCGAGGCGGTGCGCACGGTGCTCGGCAAGGCGAGCGACGCCGCGTTCAGCTGCCCGCCCATCGGCGAGCTGGTCGACGAGCGCTGCATCGTCAACGCCATGGTTGCGCTGCTGGCCACCGGCGGCTCCACCAACCACCTGATCCACTGGGTGGCCGTGGCGCGTGCCGCGGGCATCGTGATCGACTGGGACGATTTCTCGAAGCTGTCGGACATCGTTCCGCTGCTGACGCGCGTGTACCCCAACGGCAGTGCCGACGTGAACGAGTTCCAGGCCGCGGGCGGCCCCGGTTTCGTGATCGGCGAGCTGGTCGACGCGGGCCTGATGCACGGCGACGTGCTCACGGTGCGCGCCGGCGGCATCCGCGAGTTCGCCGGCATCCCGGCCCTGGTCGAAGGCGGCGAGCAGCGCCTGGCCTGGCACCCCGCTGCACCGTCGAAGAACGATGCCGTCGCACGCACCGTCGTCGATCCGTTCAGCGCCACCGGCGGCCTCAAGCTGCTGAGCGGCAATCTCGGCCGCAGCGTGATCAAGGTCTCCTCGGTGCCCGACGACCGCCATGTGATCGAAGCGCCTGCGCGCGTGTTCGATTCGCAGGCTGCGCTGCAGAAGGCCTTCACGGCCGGCGAGCTGGAGCGCGACGTGGTCTGCGTGGTGCGCTGGCAGGGCCCGCAGGCCAACGGCATGCCCGAGCTGCACAAGCTCACGCCGCCGCTCTCGGTGCTGCAGGGCAAGGGGTTCCGGGTGGCGCTGGTGACCGACGGCCGCATGAGCGGCGCATCGGGCAAGGTACCGGCGGCCATCCATGTCTCGCCCGAGGCCGCAGCGGGCGGTCCGCTCGCCAAGGTGCGCGACGGCGACCTGATCCGCCTCGACGCGGTCGCGGGTACGCTCGCTGTCTTGCTGCCCGAAGACGAATGGGCTGCGCGCGAGACCGCGATGCAACCCGAAGCGCAGCGCATCGCCGACGGACACGGCCTCGGCCGCGAACTGTTCGCCGGCATGCGCCGCAATGCATTGACTGCCGAAGAAGGAGCCTGCTCATGGCTATGAACGAAAAACTCACCGCGCTCGACGTGATGCGCGACGCCCCGGTCATTCCGGTCATCGTGCTGCACGACGTGAAAGACGCCGTGCCGCTGGCGCGTGCGCTGGTGGCCGGCGGCATCCGCATGCTCGAGGTCACGCTGCGCACGCCGCAGGCGCTCGAATGCATCGAGGCCATCGCGAAGGAGGTGCCCGATGCCGTGGCCGGCGCGGGCACCATCCGCAGCGCGGCCGATGCGCAGGCCTCGGCACTGGCCGGCGCGAAGTTCGGCGTGAGCCCCGGCTACACGCGCGCGGTCGGCAAGGCCTGCCACGACCTCGGCCTGCCGCTGCTGCCCGGCGTGGCCACCGGCAGCGAGATCATGATGGCGCAGGAAGACGGCTACACCGAGCTCAAGTTCTTTCCCGCGCTGCAGGCCGGCGGCCTGCCGATGCTCAAGGCCTGGCAAGGTCCGTTCGGCGACGTCACCTTCTGTCCCACCGGTGGCATCCATGCGGGCAACGCGACCGAATTTCTCGCGCTCTCCAACGTGGCCTGCGTGGGCGGTTCGTGGATCGTGCCGGCCGACGCGATCCGCGAAGGCAACTGGGCGTTGATCGAGCAATTGGCACGCGCCGCGAGCCAGTTGCCGCGCTGACCATCATGCGCGCGGACTTCGACGCGAGCGATCTGAAGGTCATCGCCTTCGACGTCTTCGGCACCGTGGTCGACTGGCACAGCGGCATCGCCGCCGAGGCCGAGCGCGCGCTGCCGGGCGTGGACGGCGCGGCCTTCGCGCTGGCCTGGCGCGCGGGCTACCAACCGGCGATGAAGTCGGTGATGGAGCGCATCGCGGCGGGCGAGGGCGGCTTCACGCTGCTCGACGAGCTGCACCTGAGCATGCTCGAACAGGTGCTCCGCGACTTCAGCCTGGCCGACCGTCTCGACACGGCCGCCAAGCGCGACCTGAGCCGTGCCTGGCACCGGCTGCCCGCATGGCCCGATTCGGTGGCGGGGCTCACCCGGCTCAAGAAGAAGTTCACCATCTGCACGCTCTCCAACGGCAACATCGGCCTCTTGACCGAGATGGCCAAGCGCGCTGGCCTGCCCTGGGACTGCGTGCTGTCGGCCGAGGTGTTCAAGGCCTACAAGCCCGACCCGCGCACCTACCTCGGCGTGGCGGGCGTGTTCGATGCAACGCCGGGGCAGGTCATGCTGGCCGCGGCGCATCACGACGACCTGGCCGCGGCGCGCACTTGCGGCCTCAAGACTGCCTACATCGAGCGGCCCCATGAGTTCGGGCGCGCCAAGCCGAAGGATGTTTCGCCGCAGGCCGACAACAGCCTGCATGCGCGCGACATCAACGAACTGGCCGACCTGCTGGGCTGCTGATCAGTCCGTCAGCAGTTTTTCCACCGTGCGCAGGTTGCGCGTGGTGGTGCTCGACTTGTAGCGGGTCTTGGCCAGCAGCCTGGCCACCGGCGTGTCGGTGCTTTCGCCGCGCGGGCATTGCCAATAGAGCACGCCCTTGCCTTGCTTCAGGCGCTCGAGCTTGGGGTCGGCGGTGCCTGCCTTCTCGATCACCTCGTCGAGCATCGCGGGGTCGGAGCCGAACACGATGTAGGGATGCCGTTCCTCGTCGATGCGCTCGAAGGGATAGCCCGCGGCCATCTCGGCCACGGTCTTCTGCTTCAGCAGCACGATCCATGCGTCGTAGTCGAAGCGCTTGCGCAGTGCCTGCTCGATGCGCGTGCGCAGCGCGCCGGCATCGCCCTCATCGGTGTCGAAGAGCACATTGCCGCTCGCGAGCACCGTGCGCACGGCACCGAAGCCGAGTTCGACGAAGAGCGCCTTCAGGTCGGCGCTCTTGATGGTGATGCCATTGACGTTCACGCCGCGCAGCAGCGCAACGTGGCGGGTCGCCTGTTTCTTCGGGCTGGCCATGAATATTGCCCGGGGCGTTTCAGCGCAGGCCGCCGCCGGCGTCGCTTTCGGCACGCTGGATCAGTTCGATCTTGTAGCCGTCGGGGTCGGTCACGAAGGCGATCACGGTGGTGCCGCCCTTGACCGGGCCGGCCGCGCGCGTCACGTTGCCGCCCGCCGCCTTGATCTTTTCGCAGGCCTCGTACGCATCGGGCACGCCGAGCGCGATGTGGCCGTAGGCGGTGCCGAGCTCGTAGCGCTCGGTGCCCCAGTTGTAGGTGAGTTCGATCTCGGCCTGGTCGGGGTTGCCCTTGCCGTAGCCGATGAAGGCGAGGCTGTACTTGTACTCGGGGTTCTCGGACGTGCGCAGCAGGTTCATGCCGAGCACCTTCGTGTAGAAATCGATGGAGCGCTGGAGGTTGCCAACGCGCAGCATGGTGTGAAGGAGTCGCATCTCGTGGTGCCGTGTAGTGATGGAGGGGGAAGCCGCTATTGTCGGCTTCCGGACGCGGCGATCAAGCCGCCAGCGTGAGCAGGTGCGCCTGGTAGCGCTTCAGGAAATCCATCAGGTGCTGCGGGTACTCGGGCACCACCGCATCGCGTACGCTCGGGCGGGCGGCCAGCGCCTTGCGCCAGGCATCGACCTTGGGCAGCGCGTCGAAGATGTGCGAGTCGCTGATGGCATCGAACACCTCGAAGTAGCGGAACACCGGCGCGAACACCGCATCGACCAGGCTGAAACGCTCGCCCGCAAAGTAGGGGCCGGTGCCGAGCGCTGCCTCGACGCGCTCGAACTTGGCGATCAGTGCCAGCCGCTTCTGTTCGAAGACGGCGGCATCCTGCGTGGTCTCGTACCCCCAGAGGTCGCCGAGGATGGCCGAGCCGAACTCCATCCACGCGCGGTGCTCGGCGCGGGCGAGCGGGTCTTCGGGGTGCAGGCGGGCGCCTGGCTGCGTCTCCTCGAGGTACTCGCAGATCACGTTGCTCTCGAACAGCACGGCTTCGGTGCCGTCGGGCCGCTGCACCCTCAGCAGCGGCACCTTGCCGAGCGGCGAGATGTCGAGAAACCACTGGGGCTTGTTGGCAAGATCGATCACGACGCGCTCGAAGGGAACGCCTTTTTCGCCCAGCGCGATGGCGGCGCGCTGGACGTAGGGGCACAGCAGGTGGCTGACGAGGGTGAGGGCTTGCGGCATGGGGCTTCCGTTCTCGGGTTGTGTGTGGATCGCCGCGATTCTTGCGATCCCGAACAACCTTTTCCCGAAAAGCCCATTCGCCGATCCGATGCCTTGTGCTATGAGCCGGCCGATCGCCGGTCCTCCGGGCGATGCGAACCAGGCAATCTACGATCTTGAGAATCTTCGGCTGTCACTCATCGCTTCAACCAAGGGGATTGCGGGCTCCAGAAGATGATTCCGGCGCCAAGATAGTTCATCGCATAGTCGCTGAATTCGGTCTTGGTGAAAGGGCGGCGCGTCACGGGATTCGTATAGGTCAAGGTCGGTTCCTGCACCGCCATGGCGACCATTGCAAGCCGACCTTTGTAACGATTGAAGAAAGGGTAGGAATTCTTCATCTGGCCTTTGCGGCCGGGCACGATATCCGGCCCGCCCAGGCCGATGCCGTGATCTGCGGCATAGGCGAACAGCCGCCCCATGTAGTTGTGGCTGTTGTTCCATTCGCAAGGCCAAAAATTGACGTATTGCACGACGAAAGATTTCTTGAACGCCTGTCGTGCGACAGCGAGATTCTCTATCTCCGCTTCGAAGTAGCCGTCACAGCTGAAACCGCTGCGGTCAGCCTTCGCATCGATGTCGATGGCGGTCTCTGGCAAGTTGACGCCATACACCTGGCCGTCAAAGCGGGCTGCCAGCGCCTTCAACAGATTCTGATAGCGTTCGCGTACCGCCGGGTTCCATTGCTGGGCAACCCATCCGATGGTTGGCGGCTTGTTCTCTCCAGGGTTATCGAACTGAGGCACCAGTCCACCGCCATAGCGCGGGTCTTCGAGCAAATAGCGCGGCACATGGCGTGCGCCCGGCTCAAAGAAGCGATCCTGGATCTGGACAAACAATTTCTTGTTCAGAGTGTCCAAGACACGCAGATCGGCTTCGATGGCCGAAAAGTCGAACACGCCTGGAGCGCCCTCCAACGCCTTCCAGTTGTACACAATCTGCACGCCGGCGATATCGGGTCGACGGAGCAATTGACGATGGCGCTCCAACTCGCCCGCACCGACATAGAGAAAATTGATCGGCTCGCCGGTGGTCGAAGCAGCCGTCGGCGTGGCGAAACTGCTTGCCAGCAGGCTGAGCGCAAGCAAGAAAAGAGCGGAAGGATTTTTCACTGGTTGGTTCTCTGGAACTTCGACACATGCAATGCCACAGGGCGCTTGGCATTTTCCTGGCCACTCGCGAACGGTCGTCTAGGTTGCGGTGTCGAGCCAGTGCGTGATGCGCCCGTTGTGCATCACGCCGATGCGGTCCGCCATCGCGTGCGCCTCGGCCTCGTTGTGCGTGACCAGGATGGCGGTCTGGCCGGCACGCTGGAGGATGCCGCGCACCTCCGCGGTCAGGCGTTCGCGCGTGCTGCCGTCGAGGTTGGAGAAAGGCTCGTCGAGCAGCAGCAGCGCCGGCGAAGGCGCCAGCGCACGGGCGAGCGCGATGCGTTGCTGCTGCCCACCCGAAAGCTCGTGCGGGTAGCGGTCGCCGGCCTCGGCCAGGCCGACCAGCGCCAGCATTTCGGCCACGCGCACTTCCTGGGCCGCGCGGCTCAGGCGGCGCAGGCCGAAGGCCACGTTCTTCGCGGCCGACAGGTGGGGGAACAGCGCGTATTCCTGGAACATCATCCCCACGTGCCGCTGCTCCGGCGGCAGGTGTGCCTGGGCCGAGGAGAGCAGCACATCGTCGAGGTGGATCGTGCCGGCGCGCACAGGCTCGAAGCCTGCGATGGCGCGCAGCACCGTGGTCTTGCCGCAGCCGGAGGGGCCGAACAGGCAGGCGATTTCGCCGGCGGCCAGAGAGAGCGAGAAGTCGTCGACGACGGTGTGCAGGCCGCGCGGCGTTTCGTACGCGAGCCGGATCGAATCGAGGTGCAGGGCGGAACTCATGCTTTTTCCGGAACGGGCGCCACCGGCGGAGTGCCCAGTTGGTTGCGCGCCAGCAGCACCACCGGCAGCAGGCCGGCCACCACGATGGCGAGCGCCGCGATCGCGCCTTCCTCGTAGGTGCCGCGCGCGGCCTCGGCATAGAGCCAGGTGGCAAGGGTGTCGAAGTTGGCAGGCCGCAGCAGCAGCGTGGCCGGCAGCTCTTTCATCGCATCGACGAAGACCAGCAGCGCGCCTGTTGCGATCGCGGGCTGCAGCAGCGGCAGGTGCACGCGGCGCAGCGTGCCGCCGGTGGTTTCGCCGAGCAGCCGCGAGGCCTGTTCGATGGCCGGCGGGATGCGCGCCAGGCCGGCCTCGATGCTGCCCACCGGCATGGCCAGGAAGCGGATCGCGCAGGCCACGACCAGCACGATGCCGGCATTCATGAGCGGCAGGCCTTCCCATCCGAACACCGTCGCCAATGCGGCATCGAAGGCCAGCGCCGGTGTGAGCAGGCCGATGGCGAGCACGGTGCCCGGCACTGCGTAGCCCAGCGTGGCCGCGCGTGCCTGCCAGCGTGCGCGGTTGAAGCTGGCTCCCTGGCTGCGCGCCGCCCAGGCGACCACCAATCCAGCGGCCAGGGCCATCACCGTGACGCCCGCAGCCAGTGCCAGCGTGTTGCCGAGGCTGGCGATCAGGCCGTGCGAGATGCCACCGCCCTGGTGCAGCCGCTTGGCGCTTTCCCAGACGAGGTAAAGGGCCGGGGCCGCGAAGCCGATCAGCACCGGCAGCGCAGTGGCGGCGGTCGCGGCCCAGGCCGCGCCGCCATGCAGGCGCCGCGGCTGTACGGCGCGCATGCGTTGCGCCGAGCCGAAGCGCTGGTGCTGCCGCCCGTTGCGCTCGAGCCAGACCAGGGCCACCACCACGAACAGCATCGCGCAGGCAATCTGCGCGGCACCGGCCAGATCGGAGCGCGTGATCCAGGTGGTGTAGACCGCCACCGTGAGCGTGTTCACGCCAAGGAACTCGGAAGCGCCGATGTCGTTGAGCGTCTCGAGCAGCGCGAGGCTCAGGCCCACGGCGAGGGCCGGGCGCGCGAGCGGCAGCGCCACGCGGAAGAACGCGCCGCGCCGGCTTTCGCCCAGCGTGCGCGCGGCCTCCAGCAGGTGCGCCGGCTGCGTCATGAACATCGCGCGCGCCGTCATGTAGACGTAGGGGTAGAGCACGAAGCCGAGCACGAAGATCGCGCCCGGCATCGAGCGCAGGTCGGGCAGGCGGAACTGGCGCGGGCTGTCGAAGCCCAGCATCCAGCGGATCGCGCCCTGCACGGGGCCGATGGGATGCAGCAGGTCGAGGTAGGCGAAGGCGACGATGTAGGTCGGCATCGCGAGCGGCAACAGCAGTGCCCAATGCAGCACGCCGCGCCCCGGAAAGTCATGGGCGGTCACCAGCCACGCGCAGCCGGTGCCGATCACCAGCACCAGCGTGCCGACGCCGGCCAGCAGCAGGGCGGTGTTGAGCGCCGCTCGCGGCAGCACATGTTCGAAGAGCGGCCCCCAGTGCGCAACGCCCGAGCCGAACGCGAGCCACGCCAGCGTGAGCACCGGCGCGAGCACACCGATGGCGATCGCGAACGAGGCAAAGCGCCAGACCGGACCTGCAGCCTGCAGGCCTGGTGGCTGGCGCCGTGTCATCGACATTCAGGCACCGGCAGGGCGTGCCTGGCCGTTTCCATCACTGGTCGAAGCCGACCTTGTCGACCAGCGCGCTGGCCTGCTTGCGGTACTTGGCAATCTCGGCCACGGGCAGCGAGTCGGCCTTGAGCTCGCCGATGCTGGAAGCAATGATCGGATCGAGCGCCACGCCCTTGCGCACCGGGTATTCGTAGTCGGCCTGGGCGTACAGTGCCTGCGCCGGCTCCGACACCAGGAACTCGAGCAGCTTGACCGCATTGGCGCGCTGCGGCGCATTCTTTGCCACGGCCGCGCCGCTGATGTTGACGTGGGTGCCACCGCTCTTGGTGAAGGTCGGGCGGATCACCTTGATGGCATCGCCCCACTTGCGCGCGTCGGTGCCTTCCTTGGCGCTCTTCATGTGACCGACGTAGTAGGAGTTGGCCAAGCCGATGTCGCAGATGCCGCCGAGGATGTCGCGCGCTACGTCGCGGTCGCCGCCCGTGGCCTTGCGTGCGAGGTTGGCCTTGACGCCGCGCAGCCACTGCTCGGTCTTGGCTTCGCCGTCGTGCGCGATCAGTGCTGCAATGAGGGCAGTGTTGTACGGGTGCTGGCCCGCGCGGATGCAGACCTTGCCCTTCCACTTCGGGTTGGCGAGGTCTTCGTAGCGGAAGCTCGTGAGCGGCTGGTTCTTGTCGGCGTAGAGCACGCGCGCACGCAGCGAGAGCGCGAACCACTGGCCGTCGGCGCCGCGCAGGTTGGCGGGCACGGCCGATTCGAGCGCGGCCGATTTCACCGGCTGCGTCACGCCGCCGTCGACCAGGTCCATCAGGTTGCCGATGTCCACCGTCATCAGCACGTCGGCCGGCGAGCGCGCGCCTTCGGCCTTGACGCGCTCGAGCAGGCCGTCCTTCACGAACACCGTGTTGACCTTGATGTTGCTCTGCGCGCTGAAGGCGGAGATCAGCGGCTGGATCAGCGCGGCCTCGCGCGTCGTGTAGAGCGTGAGCTCGTCGGCAGCATGTGCGGGCAGGGCGGCGATGGCGAGCCAGGCGGTGGTGACGCCGATCAGTGCGTGCGCAGCGCGGGCGTGGATGCCGGAGCGTTCGGTCATGGAAGATCCTCCAGGGGCGGTGATGTGTTCTGGGAAGCATCGGCATCCGACTCGCGGCGCCGATGCGAACAATTATCACTGACGTGAGGAGGGTGACCTCTTTGGACTTACAGGCCGAAGGTTTTCTTGAAGCGCGTGAAGCCTCAGCGGGCCGGCGGAATCTCGAACACCAGGCAGGTCGTCGTCGCATGCGCGTACAGCGTGCCGTCGGGCCCGAAGAGCCGTGCCTCGGCGGTCGCGAGCTGCTTGCCGCAGTGGATCACCTTGCCTTCGGCGCGCACCCGCTGCACCTTCGGCGTGAGGCCCTTCACGTAGTTCACGCCCAGTTCGGCGGTCGTGTAGGCGCGGCCGGGCGGCATCATCGTGTGGACCGAGCAGCCCAGGGCCGAGTCGAGCAGGGTGGCGACCCAGCCGCCATGGATGGTGCCCAGCGGGTTCAGGTGCTGCGCCAGCGGCGTGCCCTGGAACACGGCCACGCCCTTGCTCACCGACAGGATCGTGAAGTCCAGCGTCTTGGCGATGGCCGCATAGGGAATGTCGCCGTTCAGCATGGCCTGCATGACCTCGAGTCCGGTCTTGCCCGCAATCTGCTCGGGGCGGGCGAGCCCGGGGCCCGGGCCGCCTTCGAGACGGTCGACGATCTGGCGCTCCTCGGCGATCCATGCGTCGAGCTGGCTGGTGGGTTGCGTCATGCCTGTGTTCCTCCTGGGGGCATTGGGGATAGGTTGCATATGCAATTGTTGCAGCTACAATAATAACCCATGGACATCCAGACCAAGCCACGCGGCTGCACCAGCTTCAAAGTGCGTCAGCTGATGCGTCGTCTTTCGACGCACTATGACGCCGAGGTGTCGAAGAGCGGCCTCAAGACCACGCAGTACTCGTTGCTGTCGAACCTCAAGCGGCTGGGCGCCGTTCGCCCGGTCGATCTTGCGGCCGAGCTCAAGATGACCGCCTCCACGCTGAGCCGCAACCTGCAGCCGCTCATCGCCGCGGGCTGGGTCGCGCAGAGCGCCGGCGCCGACGCGCGCAGCCGTCTGGTGGCACTCACGCCCGAAGGCGAAGCCAAGTGGCGCGAAGCGCAGCACCACTGGAAGACCGCGCAGCAGAAGCTCAATGCGCTGCTGGGCGTGGAGCGCGTGCTCGCGTTGCACCAGCTGATCGACGACTCGCTCGAACTGCTGGGCGCGGACGATTCGGCAGACCTCCAGGACTGACGCCCACCCACCAAGACATCGCAACTGCGCTGGATGCAGCGCAGGCCGGATTCCTTTTCCCTCCTCCTCCACACCCCACTCCAACAGCCGAGGTCCCATGTTCGCCACCCCCGTCTCCGCATGGCTCCAGCGCCGCGGCATCCACTACGGATGGATCGTCGCCGCCGTCACCTTCCTGACCATGCTGATCATGTCGGCCGCGCTGGGCCTGCCGGGCGCCATGCTGCAGCCGCTGGGCAAGGAATTCGGCTGGAGCACCGAGCAGATCTCGTCGGCGCTCGCCTTGCGCTTTGCGCTGTTCGGTCTCATGGGGCCCTTCGCCGCCGTGCTGATGGAACGCTATGGCCTGCGCGCGGTGATGTGCACCGGCCTCGCCCTGGTCGGCCTCGGCATGGCGCTGGTCACCATGGCCTCGCAGCTGTGGCAGCTCTTCGTGCTCTGGAGCCTGATGCTGGGGCTCGGCACCGGCATGACGGCGCTGGTGCTCGGCGCGGTGGTCGCCAACCGCTGGTTCGTGGCGCGCCGCGGCCTGGTCATCGGCATGCTCACGGCCAGCTCGGCGACGGGGCAGCTGGCCTTCCTGCCGTTCGCGGCCTGGATGATCGAGCACTGGGGCTGGCGCTCGGCCATCGTGCCGATCGTGATCGGCAGCGTGCTGATCGCGGTGCTCGCGCTGTGCTTCGTGCGCAACCGGCCGTCCGACGTCGGCCTGCTGGCTTTCGGTGAGGCGCCCGGCACGCAGCCCGCCGCACCGGCCGCGCCTGCCGCCGCAATGAATTTCGCCACGCCATTCCGCGTGCTGAAGGAGGTTGCGACCAACCGCACCTTCCTGATCCTGGCCGGCACCTTCTTCATCTGCGGCCTCAGCACCAACGGCCTGGTGCAGACGCACTTCATCTCGCTGTGCGGCGACAACGGCATGGGCGCAGTGCCGGCGGCCTCGGTGCTCGCGATGATGGGCGCCTTCGACTTCGTGGGCACCATCCTCTCGGGCTGGCTCTCGGACCGCTACGACAACCGCAAGCTGCTCTTCTGGTATTACGGCCTGCGCGGGCTGTCGCTGTTCTGGCTGCCGCACTCCGAATTCACGATCTACGGCCTGGGCCTGTTCGCGATGTTCTACGGCCTCGACTGGATCGCCACCGTGCCGCCGACCGTCAAGCTCGCTGGCGCTGCCTTCGGCCCCGCGAAGGTGGGTCTCGTGTTCGGCTGGGTCTTTGCCGCGCACCAGCTGGGCGCCGCCACGGCCGCCTACGGCGCGGGCTTTGCGCGCACGCTGCTGCTGACCTACACGCCGGCGCTGTACGCCGCCGGCGCGGCCTGCCTGGTTGCGGCCCTGATCGTGATGGCGATCCGCCGTCCCGCGGCAAAGACCGGCGCATCGGTCGCCGGCGCGGCTGCGCGTGCCTGAGAACACCCCCATGACCACGCAAGCCAAAGGCGACCTCGATCCGCGCACGCGCCGGCTGCTCGAAGCGCCCATCGTGCCCACGCTGCTGCGCCTCGCGGCCCCCAATGTGCTCGTGATGGTGGCGCAGGCCTCCGTCGGGCTCATCGAGACCTACTTCGTCGGCAAGCTCGGCACCGATGCGCTCGCCGGCATGGCGCTGGTCTTCCCGATCGTGATGCTGATGCAGATGACGTCCAGTGGCGCGATGGGCGGCGGCATCGCCTCGTCGATCGCCCGCGCGCTCGGCGCACGCCGCCGCGACGACGCCGATGCGCTGGTGTGGCATGCGGTCGTCATCGCGCTCGGCTTCGGCCTGTGCTTCTCGCTGGCGCTGCTGTTCGGCGGGCGCTGGCTCTACGCCATCATGGGCGGCACCGGCCCTGCGCTCGATGCGGCGCTGACGTATTCGAACTGGGTGTTCGCGGGCGCGGTGCTGGTGTGGCTCTTCAATTCGCTCTCCGCGATCATCCGCGGCACCGGCAACATGTCGGTGCCGGCCAACGTGACGGTGGTGGGCGTGGTGTTCCTCATTCCGGCGTCGCCGCTGCTGATCTTCGGCTGGGGGCCGCTGCCCGGCATGGGCATTGCCGGCGGCGCGATGGCGCTGCTGCTGTATTACCTGCTGGGCTCGATCGCGCTCATCGTCTACCTGCGCTCGCCACGCAGCCTGCTGCGTCCCACGCTGGCGGCGCTGAAGCTGCGCTGGCCGCTGTTCCGAGACATCCTGCGCATCGGGCTGGTGGGCGCGGTGTCGACGGTGGCGACCAACCTGTCGATCGGCATCGCCACCGCACTGACCGGGCACTTCGGCTCGGGCGCGCTGGCCGGCTACGGCACGGCCTCGCGGCTCGAATACCTGCTGGTGCCGCTGGTGTTCGGCCTGGGTGCGCCGCTGGTCGCGATGGTCGGCACCTGCATGGGCGCCGGGCAGCGCGAGCGCGCGCTGCGCGCCACCTGGGCCGGTGCGGCATTGGCTTTTGCATTGACCGAAACCATCGGCCTTGCGGCCGCGCTGTTCCCGCGGCCCTGGCTGCTGCTGTTCGGCAACGACCCCGCGATGCTCGAAACCGGCGCGCACTACCTGCGCGTGGTGGGGCCGCTCTACGGCTTCTTCGGCGTCGGCCTCGTCCTGTACTTCGCTTCGCAGGGCGCAGGCCGCCTGCTGTGGCCGGTGCTCGGCAACATCGCACGGCTGGCCGTGGCGGGCACGGGCGGCTGGCTGGCGCTGCGCTGGGGCGGCGGGCTCACCGGCGTGTTCGCGGCGCAGGGCGTGGCGCTGGTGGTCTACGGCATCGTGATCGCGTCGGCCATTGCGGGCGGCGCATGGTTCGGCCGCGTGGGCTGGCCGCGCACGCCCACGAGCCTGCTGCGGCGCGTTGCACAAGCCTGATTCGATTTCTTCCCTCCGATCCACCTACGGGACCCGCGTCCCACCGAAAGGC
>NZ_JBFUHN010000105.1:0-19911 GCF_056402375.1 Variovorax sp. P4_B10
GTGGTGCACGTCGCCCCCGCAGGCGAGCGCGGCGGTCACGGTGTTGAGGGTCGCGGGCTTGACGGTCGCGTGGTCGTGTTCGGCAATAACAAGTGCGGTCATGGTCGTTGTCTTCCTCAGATCACTTTGGCTTCGTTCTTGAGTTTGTCCACCAGGGTGGCGACGTCGGGCACCTTGATGCCGGCACCGCGCTTGGGCGGCTCGCTGACCTTCAGGGTCTTCAGGCGGGGCTTGACGTCCACGCCCAGGTCTTCGGGCTTGAAGACGTCGAGCGTCTTCTTCTTGGCCTTCATGATGTTGGGCAGGGTGACGTAGCGCGGCTCGTTCAGGCGCARRTCGGTGGTGATGACGGCCGGCAGGCTGAGACTGATGGTTTCCAGGCCGCCGTCGACTTCGCGGGTGACSGTGGCCTTGYCGYCGGMCACTTCGACCTTGGAGGCGAAGGTGGCCTGGGGCAGGTCGGCCAGGGCCGCCAGCATCTGGCCGGTCTGGTTGGCGTCGTCGTCGATGGCCTGCTTGCCCAGGATGATGAGCGACGGTTGTTCCTTGTCGACCAGCGCCTTCAGCAGCTTGGCGACGGCCAGGGGCTGGAGCTCTTCGGTGGTTTCAACGAGGATGCCGCGGTCGGCGCCGATGGCCATGGCGGTGCGCAGGGTTTCCTGGCACTTGGCATCGCCGCAGGAGACGGCGATGACTTCGGTGACCACGCCCTTTTCCTTCAGGCGAACGGCTTCTTCGACCGCGATCTCGTCGAAGGGGTTCATGCTCATCTTGACGTTGGCAATGTCCACCCCGGTGCCGTCGCTCTTCACGCGCACCTTCACGTTGTAATCGACGACCCGTTTGACAGGCACAAGAACTTTCATGGCTGTTCCTCTTGAATGACAAAAAATGGGGAAGGGGTTACTCGAGCTTCGCGCCCGATTGCTTGATCAGCCGCTCCCACACCGGGCGCTCCTGCTTCCAGGCGGCGGCAAAGAGTTCGGGCGAGCTGTCCTTGATCTCGAAGCCCATGGCCGCCACGCGCTCGCGCACGTCGGGCTGCTGGGTGGCCTTGCGCACTTCCTCGGCGATGCGGTCCACGATGGGCTTGGGCGTCTTGGCGGGCATGGCGATGGCCAGCCAGCCGGTCACGCGGTAGGCCTCGTCCTTCAGGCCCTGCTCGGCCAGCGTGGGCACGTTGGGCAGCGTGCTCATGCGGCGCTCGCCGGTCACGCCGATGGCCTTGATCTTGCCCGCGTCGATGTGCGGCTTGGCCACCAGCGCACTGGCATACGCCATCTGGATCTGGCCGCCGATCAGGTCCTGCACCATCGGCGCCTCGCCCTTGTAGGCGACGTGGTTCATGTCGGCCTGCTGCGAGAGGCTCATGTGGGCGCCGGCCAGGTGCGGGTAGGCGCCCACGCCGTACGAGCCATAGGCCAGCTTGCCCTTGTTGGCGGCAACGTGCTTCAGCAGCTCGGGCCCGGTCTTGGCCGGCACGCCGGGATGCACCACCAGCACCAGCGGCGCCATCGCGATCTGGTAGACCAGCGTGAGGTCGCGTTGCGTGTCGTAGGGCAGTTTCTCGTAGAGGAACTCGTTGGTCATCAGCGAGTTGCTGAGCGACAGCACGATGGTGTAGCCGTCGGGCGCCGACTTGGCGACCGCATCGGTGCCGATGATGCCGGCCGCACCGGGCTTGTTGTCGATGACGATGGGCTGGCCCAGGCCGGCCGACATCTTCTGGCCCAGCACGCGCGCCAGAACGTCGGTGGCGCCGCCGGCCTGGAAGGGCACCACCATGCGGATCGGCTTGTTCGGGTAGGGCGCCTGCGCGTGCGCCGGTGCCAGCGCGAACAGCGCGGCGGTCGATGCGGCGGCGCAGAGCAAGGCGCGGCGGTTCGAGGGTTGATAGGTCATGGGTTGTCTCCCGTCTGGTTTCAAAAAAATCCTGAAGCTCACTTCAGCGCGATGCGCGTCTTGAAGGGCAGCGGCGCCAGCGCCTTCTGCAGCCGCTCCTGCAGCGCAGCGGCCAGCGCCCCCGCTGCCGCGGCATCGATCTGCACGTGCACGAGGTTCTCGCCTTCCGTGGTCACCGCAGGCCGTGCCGCGTCGCTGGCACCCAGTTCGGCGCAGACCTCGCCGACCGTCGCACCCACCACCTGCCGCGCAGCCATCGCGCGCAGCTCGGGCTTGTAGATCTTTCCGACGTTGGTCATCGGCATGGTGCCGATCACCGACACCCACTTGGGCCTGGCGGGCGCCTCGTCCACGCGCGCGGCGGTGAAGGCCAGCAGTTCTTCCTCGGTGGCCGAGGTGCCGGGCACCAGCGTCGCGAACACCACCGGCAGCTCGCCCGCATAGGCATCGGGCGCGCCGACCGCGGCGCACAGCTGCACGGCCGGGTGCGCGCCCAGCGCGTCCTCGATGGTCTTCGGGTCGATGTTGTGGCCGCTGCGGATGATCAGGTCCTTCGAGCGGCCGGTGAGGTTGAGCCGTTCTTCACTGTCCATCCAGCCCAGGTCGCCGGTGGCGAGCCAGCCGTCGGCCGTGAAGGCCTTGGCGTTGTCGGCCGGATCGACAAAACCCGAGAACACATTGGGTGACTTGAAGAGCACCATGCCCTGCTCGCCGGGCGCCACGTCGCGGTCGCTCGCGTTGCCGTTCTCGTCGAGCGCCACGATGCGGATCTGCGAGTAGGGCAGGCGAAAGCCAACGCAGCCCGCGGGTCCGTTCACGCCCGGTGGCGTGATGGTCGAGATGCCGGCCATCTCCGTCATGCCCAGGCTCTCGTGCACATGCAGGCCGAACAGCCGCTCGAAGCGCGCGGCGAGTTCGGGGGCGAGCACGGCGGCGCCGGTGCGGCAGTAGGTGATCGAGGAAATGTCCGCGCCGTTCAGCGGCACGTTCGCCAGCGCCGCGAGCACGGTGGGCACGGCCGAGAGCGAGGTCGGCCGGTACTTCGCGACCAGCTGCCAGTAGTTGGCCAGCACCTCCTTGTTGCGCAGCAGCGAAGGCGTCGGAATGATCACCTCCACGCCCGCCGACAGCGCAGCGAGCGAGGCCGGCAGCACGCCCGCCACATGGAACAGCGGATAGCCGTTGATCGAGATGCCGTGCTCGTTCATGCCCGCGAGCTGCACGCTGGCCCAGGCGGTGAACACCTGCGCGCCGTGGCTGTGGCGCGCGAGCTTCGGCGCACCGGTGGTGCCGCCGGTGTGGAAGTAGGCGGCGATGTCGGAGGGCGCGATGTCGCGGCCGCTCACGAGGCGGTCGGCCGGCTGCGCCGTGCGCAGCACGTCGAACTCGGCCACGCCTTCGGGCAGCGCACCGGCTGCGCCGGGCGCTTCGTCGTGCGGTGCCACGCGCAGCACGGTGGTGAGCGTGGGCACCTGGCCGCGCAGCCGCATCGCCTTCGACCACATGCCTGATTCGCTGTCCGAGCCGTAGGCGATCAGCACCTTGGCGCGGCCCGCGGTCATCAGCGCCACCAGCTTCTCGTCGGTCAGCAGCGGGTTGAGCGGCTGCACGATGCCGGCCGCTTCGCCGCCCCACAGTGCGAGGTGGTACTCGAGGCAACCCGGCAGCAGAACCGCCACCGCGTCATGGGGGCCCACGCCCAGCGTGTGCAGCATGTTGGCGGTCTGGTGGATGCGCGCGAGCAGCTCGGCGTACGACCAGCGGATCGGCGCGTCGGCCGGGTTGCCGGTGCGCAGGAAGGTCAGTGCGGTCTTGTCGCCGAAGGCTGCGCCGGCATTGCGGAATATCTCGTAGGTGCTGCGGACCGTGAGCGCTTCTGCGAGCGGCGTTTTCTCGAGCCGCTGGATGTCGGCCAGGCCGCGCACCGGAAACGAGGGGCGGAACGGCGCGCCGGCCGGGTTCTTCTTCGGGTTGTCTGTCATGTCTGTCTCCTTGGCGTGGTCCTGCCCCCGGGGCGCTTTTCCGCTGTTTTACTGGTTCGTGATGTTGTTGTCGCGGATGACCTTGCCCCAGCGTTCGAAGTCCTGGCGCATGCGCACGCCGGTCTGCTCGGGCGTGCGGTAGGCCGCGAAGGAGCCGACGCTTTCGAGCTTCTCCTGCACCTGCTTGTCGGCCAGCGCGGTCTTGAGTTCGGCGCTCATGCGGTCGATCACGTCCTTGGGCGTGCCGGTGGGTGCGAGCAGGCCGCCCCACGAGGTGGCATCGAAGCCGGGGAAGCCCTGTTCGGCCACCGTCTTCACGTCGGGCAGCAGGCTCACGCGCTGGCCCGAACCGACAGCGATGGCGCGCAGCTTGCCCGCGCGGACGTGCGGGAGCACGCCCACGAGGTCCGAGAACATCGCGGGCACCTGGCCGCCGATCAGGTCGGTCACGGCCGGCGCGCTGCCGCGGTAGGGCACGTGCTGCATGTCGAACTTGCCGATGGTCTTCAGCTGCTCGGTCGTCAGGTGGCCGAAGCTGCCGGCGCCGGCCGTCGTGTAGTTGAGCTTGCCGCCCTCGGCCTTGGCCTTGGCGATCAAGCCCTGCAGGCTGTCGACCTCGGGCAGCGACTTCGGGTTCACCACCAGCACGATCGGCAGGTCGTAGACCGAGCCCACGGGCGTGAAGTTCTTGAAGATGTCGTAGCCGGTCGGGCCGTAGAGGTGCGAGGCCAGCAGCGTCGGCGTGGCGAGCATCACGAAGGTGTAGCCATCGGGTGCGGCGCGTGCCGCGGCGGCAGCGCCCACGGTGCCCGAGGCGCCGCTGCGGTTGTCGATCACGATGTTCTGTTTGAGCGCGACCGACATCTTCTGCGCCACGATGCGCGAGGCCACGTCGGTCGGGCCGCCGGGCGGGAAGGGCACGATCAGCGTGATCGGCTTGGTGGGCCAGGCTTGCGCGAAGGCGCTGCCGGCCACGAGGGGAAGGGCCAAGGCAAGGAGTGCATGGCGAAGGGGATTGCGGAGGGAACGGAAAGCGAGGGAGGCCATGGACTTCTACTACTTCAGGGGATCAGGGAGGCACCGGCATCTTCTTCAGACGACGCCACTTGTTTTCAGTGCGGCCAGCTTTTCATCCGACAGGCCGAGCAGGGACTGCAGCACGTCGTGCGTGCCTTCGCCCAGGGTGGGCGGCGCGCTGCGCACCGGCAGGCGCTCGCCATCGAAACGGTAGGGCGGGGCCAGCACGTTGACCGTGCCGGCCACCGGGTGCGGCTGCGTGGTCACGAGGCCGGCGTCGGTCGCGCGTTTGGAGTTCAGCGCTTCCAGCAGGCCGAGCACCTCGCCGCACGGAATGCCCGAGGCGGTGAGCTTCGCGAGCAGGTCGGCGCGCTGGCGTTTGGCCAGCTCGGCGTGCAGCTCGGGCAGCAGCACCGCGCGGTTCGCCGAACGCAGGATGTTGGTCTTGAAGCGCTCGTCGGCCGCGAGGTCGGGTCGCTCGATCACCTCGGTGCAGAAGCGCGCGAACTGCGCGTTGTTGCCCACCGTGATGACCAGCGGACCATCGGCCGCATCGAACACGCCGTAGGGCACGATCGACGGATGCGAGTTGCCGTAGCGCGGTGGGTCTTCACCCATCAGCAGCGCCTCGAGGCCGTAGTAGGCGGTGATCATCAGGCCGCAGTCGAACAGGGCCATCTCCACATGCCGGCCCCTGCCGGTCTTCTCGCGCTGGTAGAGCGCGGCCAGGATGGCCTGCGCCGAATACATGCCGGTGAACAGGTCCACGGCCGCCACGCCGAACTTCAGCGGCGGCTGGTTCGCTTCGCCGTTGAGCGCCATCAGGCCGGCTTCGCCCTGCACCACGAGGTCGTAGCCGGGACGCGCGGCCTCGGGGCCGGTGCGGTCGTAGCCCGAGATCGAGCAATAGATGAGGCCGGGCTGCTCCTTGCTCAGCTGCGCGTAGCCGAGGCCGAGCTTGTCGATGCCGCCGAACTTGAAGTTCTGGATCACCACGTCGCACTGCTTCGCGAGGTCGCGGGCAATCTGCTGGCCTTCGGGCGTCTGCAGGTCGAGCGTGACCGAGCGCTTGTTGCGGTTCACGCTGTTGAAGTAGGCGGTTTCGGTGTTGCCGACGCGCAGGCCCCAGTCGCGCGTGTCGTCGCCGCGGCCCGGGTGCTCCACCTTGATCACTTCGGCGCCCATGTCGGCCAGCACCATGCCGCACCAGGGGCCCGCGAGGATGCGGGACAGATCGAGGACGCGCACACCGGCAAGCGGCAGCGAGGAATTCAGCGAGGACATGACGGCAACTCCAGGGAAACGAAAAACCCCCGCACCCGCGCGCGAGGGGAGGGCACGGACGGCGTCAGGACGCGTCCGGCTTGCGATGGCGCAGCGCGACGAAGTCGGCCTTGCGCTTGCCAAGGAACGCACCGATGCCTTCGGCCGCTTCGGCATCGGCCTGCGACTCGACCATGTAGACGGCCTCGGCTTCGAGCTGCTCTTCGAGCGTGGCGCGGTGCGCCTGCCGGCACAGCGTCTTGATGCGTGCGCTCGCGCGTTGCGGGCCATCGGCCACCTTGGCCGCGAGCGCGACGGCCTCGGCCAGTGCGGCGCCCTTGTCGGTCAGGCGGTTGACCGCGCCCAGTGCGTGCAGGCGCTCGGCCGGCATGCGGTCGCCGGTCAGGCACATCTCGGTCAGCACCTGGCGGGAGACGAACTCCGCGAGGAAAGCCGTGGCGCCGCCGTCCGGCGTGAGGCCGACCTTGACGTAGGCGACCGTGTAGAAGGCATCGCGCGCCGACACGAGCATGTCGCAAGCGAGCGCCATCGAGAGGCCGGCACCGGCTGCGCCGCCTTCGACGGCCGCGATCACCGGCTTGCCGCAATCGCGGATCGCGCGGATCAGGTTGTGCAGGCCCTCGAGCTTTTCTCGGCGCTCCGAAGCGGGCAGTTCGCGGCGCTTGGCGAGCAGGTTCAGGTCGCCGCCGGAGCAGAAGAAATCGCCCGCGCCGGTGAAGACGATGGCGCCGACCTCGGGGTCGTTCGCCGCATCGGTGAGGGCGGCCGACAGTTCGGCGTACAGCGTCGGCGTGATCGCGTTGCGCGCGCCGGGGTTGCTGTTGGTCAGGATGCGGACTGCGCCCTGTTGGCTGATGAGGACCGTCTTGTCAGTCATGCCACGACCTCCTTGCCGAGCGCGATGTAGCGCTGCAGGTGGTGGTCTTCGTCACCCAGCTGGTGGTCGATCATCACGAGCCGCTTGGCGTAGTGCGGCAGTGGCAGCTCCCACGTCATGCCGATGCCGCCGTGCATCTGGATGCTTTCTTCCGCCACCAGCGCGCCGATGCGGCCGATGCTGAACTTGGCGGCCGACAGCGCACGCTCGCGCGCCACGCGGTCCGTGCCGTCGATGGCCGCCGCGGCGTTGATCACTGCCGAGCGGGCCTGTTCGATTTCGAGCAGCAGGTCGGCCATGCGGTGCTGCAATGCCTGGAAGCTGCCGATCAGGATGCCGAACTGCTTGCGCGTGCGCAGGTATTCCAGCGTGGCGGTCTTGGCGGCTTCCATCGCGCCCACGGCTTCGGCGCACAGCGCGAGCACGCCGCGGCCGATGGCGCGCTCCAGCGTCGCGTGGCCCTGGCCTTCGGCGCCGAGCAATGCATCGGCGCCGAGCTTCACGCCGTCGAGCGCGAGTTCGGCGACGCGGCCGCCGTCGATGGCGGGGCAGCCGCGCACCGTGAGGCCTGCGGTCTTCGCGGGCACGAGGAACAGCGAGATGCCGGCTTCGTCGTCCACCTTGCCCGAGGTGCGGGCGGAGACGAGGAACAGGTCGGCCTGTTCGCCCTGCGGCACGACAGCCTTGGCGCCGTTGAGCACCCACCCATCGCCGCTGCGCTCGGCGCGGGTCGAAACACGCGTGCGCTCGTAGTGCGTGTCGGCCTCGTCGTGCGCAAAGGCTGCGACGGTCACGCCGTTGATGATGTCGCCGAGCTTTTCTTTCTGCGCGTCGCTGCCGGCGGCAACGAGTGCCTCGCCGACCATCACCGCGCCCAGCAGCGGCTCGACCACGAGGCCGCGGCCCAGTGCCTCGAAGACCACGGCGATGTCGAAGCCGCCGCCGCCGAAGCCGCCGTCGGCCTCGCTGAACAGCGCGCCGATCACGCCCAGTTCGGCAAACTGCTGGAAGATTTCCTTGCTGAAACCGTGTGCGGACTTCGCGATGCGGTCGCGCGCATCGAAGGCGTACTGCTCGGCGATGAAGCGGTTCAGGCTGTCGGCGAGCATGCGCCGGTCTTCGGTGTGTTCGAAGTTCACTGCATGTCTCCTTTACAGGCCCAGGATCATCTTGCTGATGATGTTCTTCTGGATTTCATTGGAGCCGCCGAAGATCGACAGCTTGCGGTTGTTGAAGTAGCGCGCGGCTGCGGCCGATGCGTAGGCGGGGCCGAAGGTCTCGCCGTCGAAGCCGTCGTGCAGCGCTTCCTCGACGAAGGGCCGTCCGTACACGCCCATCGCACGGCGCGCGAGCGACGAAATCTCCTGCCGGATCTCGGTGCCGCGAATCTTCAGCATCGAGCTCTCCGCACCCGGCACACCGCCACCGGCCACGGCAGCGATCACGCGCAGGTTCGTCGTCTTCATGTTCTCGAGGTCGATCTCGACACGCGCCAGGCGCGCAGCAAACGAGGGGTCATCCGCGAGCGGCTTGCCGTTCTTCGTCTGCTTTGCGGCGATGCCCTTGAGCTGTTCCAGCGCGGCCACCGAGAAGCCCACGCCCGCGATATTGGTGCGCTCGTAGGTCAGCAGGTACTTGGCGCAGGTCCAGCCCTTGTTCTCTTCGCCCACGAGGTTCTCGGCCGGCACGCGCACGTCCGAGAAGAACACCTCGTTCACCTCATGCTCGCCGTCGAGCGTGATGATCGGGCGCACTTCCACGCCGGGCGAGGCCATGTCGATCAGCAGGAAGCTGATGCCTTCCTGCTTCTTCGCCTCGCGGTTGGTGCGCACCAGGCAGAAGATCATGTTGGCGTGCTGGCCCAGCGTGGTCCAGGTCTTCTGGCCGTTCACGATGTAGTGGTCGCCCTGTGCGTCGATGCCGCGCACGGCCGAGGTCTTCACCGCCGCCAGGTCGGAGCCCGCACCGGGTTCCGAGTAACCCTGGCACCACCAGTCGGCACCGTCCAGGATGCGCGGCAGCCAGTGCCGCTTCTGCGCCTCGTTGCCGTACTTGATGAGCACCGGCCCCAGCATGTTCACGCCGAAGGGCACGATGCGCGGCGCGAAAGCCAGCGCGCATTCGTGTTCGAAGATGAACTTCTCCACCGCCGTCCAGCCCGGTCCGCCGTACTGCTCGGGCCAGTGGTTGGCGAGCCAGCCGCGCGCGTTGAGGATGGCGTGCCATTCCTGCATGTCGGCCTTGGTGAGGATCTTGCCGCCGCCGACCTTGGCCGAGAGGCGCACGGGCAGCTTGGCGGCGAGGAAGGCGCGCACTTCCGCGCGGAAGGCTTCTTCTTCGGGGGTGAAGTTCAGGTCCATCGCAGGCTCCTCAGTAAATTTCAAAGAGGCCCGCGGCGCCCATGCCGCCGGCGATGCACATCGTGACCACGGCGTACTTCGCGCCGCGGCGCTTGCCTTCGATGAGCACATGGCCCGTGAGGCGCGCGCCGGTCATGCCGAACGGATGGCCGATGGAGATCGCGCCGCCGTTCACGTTGAGAAGCTCCGACGGAATGCCCAGCTTGTCCTGGCAGTAGATCGACTGCGAGGCAAAAGCCTCGTTGAGTTCCCAGAGGCCGATGTCCTCGACCTTCAGGCCGTGGCGCGCGAGCAGCTTGGGCACGGCGAACACCGGGCCGATGCCCATCTCGTCGGGCTCGCAACCGGCCAGCGCGAGGCCGCGGAACGCGCCCAGCGGCTTGATGTTGGCGCGCTCTGCGTCCTTGGCTTCCATCAGCACGCAGGCAGAGGCGCCGTCGGAGAGCTGCGAGGCATTTCCGGCCGTGACGAACTTGTCTTCGCCCATCACCGGCTTGAGCTTGGCAAGCGCTTCGTAGGTGGTGCCGCGGCGGTTGCAGTTGTCTTCTGTGGCGGTGACTTCGCGGTAGGTGACTTCCTTGGTTTCCTTGTCGGTCACGGCCATCGTGGTGGTGCAGGCGACGATCTCGTCCCTGTAGCGGCCTGCGATCTGCGCCTCTTCGGTCTTGCGCTGGCTCTCGGCGGAGAAGCGGTCCTGTGCCTCGCGGCTGATGTTGTAGCGCTTGGCGACGATGTCGGCCGTGTCGATCATCGCCATGTAGAGATCGGGCTTGTGCTCGACGATCCACGGGTCCAGGCTGAGGTCGCCGCCATCACCGGGGCTGCGGCCACGGATCTGCGAAATGCTTTCGACGCCGCCCGCGATCATGGCCGGCGCGCCGTCCACCACGATGCGGCCTGCGGCCATGGCGATCGCCTGCAGGCCCGAGGCGCAGAAGCGATTCACCGTGGTGCCGGCGATGCTGATCGGCAGGCCCGAACGGATGATGGCCTGGCGCGCGATGTTGCGGCCCGTGGTGCCCTCGGGATAGCCGCAGCCGAGGATCGCGTCCTCGATCAGCGCAGGGTCCAGCCCCGAGCGCTCGACCGCGGCCTTCACCGCGAAGGACGCCAGCGTTGCGCCGGGAGTGATGTTGAATTCGCCGCGGTGCGCCTTGGTGAGCGGGGTGCGGGCGGTGGAAACGATGACGGCTTCACGCATGGGAGTGCTCCTGTTTATTCGGATTGGTTAAGGCTCGAGAAATCGGCGCCGCGTTCGACCAGCTCCACCAGCAGCGGCGACGGCTTCCAGAAGATCGGGTCTTCCTTCGCGAACTCGCGGATGTCGGCGAGCACGTTGGCCAGGCCCACGGTGTCGGCGTACTTCATCGGGCCGCCGCGGTGGCGCGGAAAGCCGTAGCCGTAGAGGAAGGTCACGTCCACGTCGAGCGGGCGCAGCGCGATGCGCTGGAGCACGACGTTGGCGCCTTCGTTGACCATCGCGGCCATGTAGCGGCGAATGATTTCTTCGTTGGTGAAGCTGCGCCGCACGATGCCCGCGCGCTCGCGCTCGGCGTCGATGATGGCGAGCACGGCCGGGTCGGGCGAGCCGGTGCGCGCGCCTTCGGGGTACAGGTAGTAGCCGCGCTGCGTCTTCTGGCCGAACCAGCCGCGCTCGCAGATGCGGTCGGCGATCTGCACGTAGCGCGCCTGCGGGTCGCGCGTGGCGGCCTTGCGCTTGCGCGTGGCCCAGCCGATGTCGCCGCCCGCGAGGTCCGACACCTGGAACGGGCCCATCGGGTAGCCGAAGTCGCGCACTGCTTCGTCGATCTGGTAGGGCGAGGCGCCGTCTTCCATCATGTGGTCGGCGGCCTGTCGGTACACCGCGAGGATGCGGTTGCCGATGAAGCCGTCGCACACGCCGGCACGCACCGGCACCTTCTTGAGTTTCTTCGCGAGCTCGAAGCCGGTCGCGACCACGTCGGCGCTGACCTTGGCCGGCACCACGATCTCGAGCAGCTTCATGATGTTGGCCGGCGAGAAGAAGTGCAGGCCCACCACGTCCTGCGGGCGCTTGATGCTGGCCGCGATCTCGTCGATGTCGAGGTACGAGGTGTTGGTGGCGAGCACGGCGCCGGGCTTGCAGACGCGGTCGAGTTCGGTAAACACGGCCTTCTTGACGGACATGTCTTCGAACACGGCCTCGACCACGATGTCGACCTGCGCGAGCGCGTCGTAACTCGTGGAGCCCGAGAAGCGCGCCATCACCGCGGCCTTGGCCTCGGGCGTCATGCGGCCCTTCTGGATGAGACCGTCGTACACCTTCTCGACATGCTGGCGGCCGCGCGCGAGGCTGGGCTCGTCGCGCTCGATCATGGTCACGGGCATGCCCGCGTCGAGCATCGCCACCGCGATCCCCGCACCCATGGTGCCGCCGCCAATGATGCCGGCCGATTCGAGCGCGCGCGGCTTGGCGGACCGGGTCTCGGGCGCCTTCAGCACTTCGCGTTCGGCAAAGAAGGCATGGATCAGGCCGGCGCGCTGCGGGCTGTCGATGCATTGCAGGAACAGTTTGCGCTCGAGCGCCATGCCTTCGTCGAAAGGCAGCGTGAGCGCGCCCTCGACGGCTTCGATGATCTTCATCGGCGAGAACAGGCCGCGGCTCTTCCTGGCGGTGTCGACGCGCGCGGCTTCGAGGGCGGCGCGGCTGGCTTCGGCATCGGCCAGCGCGGTGGCTTCGCGTGTGCGTCGCACCGGGGCCTTGGCGGCGATGAGCTCTTGGGCGTAGGCGATGCCTTCGGCCAATGCGTCGGCGCCCGTGCCGAGGCGGTCGACCAGACCGAGCGACAGTGCTTCCTTCGCGCCCGCATGGCGGCCACTGAGCATCAGTTCGAGCGCGGGCTTCACGCCGATGAGGCGCGGCGCACGCTGCGTGCCGCCCGAACCCGGCAGCAGGCCGAGCGCCACCTCGGGCAGGCCCAGCTTGGCCGTGGGCGAGGCGAGGCGGTAGTGCGCCGACAGCGCCACTTCGAGCCCGCCGCCCAATGCGGCGCCATGGATCGCCGCGACCACGGGTTTCGTGCAGTTCTCGATGCGGATGCACACCTCGGGCAGAGATGGCGGCTGCGGCGTCTTGCCGAACTCGCGGATGTCCGCGCCGGCGATGAAGTTGCGGCCCGCGCCGACGATCAGCACCGCGGCGGCACCGCTGTCGGCCTCGGCTGCCTCGATGGCGGCTACGAGGCCGCGGCGCACATCCACGCCCAGGGCGTTGACGGGCGGGTTGTCGATGGTCACCACGAACACGTCGCCTTGACGCTTGAAGGTGACGGGACCGGAAGACGTGGAAGGGCTGGAGGTTGTGGTGGCCATGTGCTTGTCTCTTGCGTTGGCGGGCCCTGCAAACGCGAGGGGCCCGAGGCTCTGGGGGTGAACCCAGCATTCTTGGCCCGCGCCGAGGCTTTGACAATTGCATAGACGGTTGACAGACTGTCAAAGAATTTTTGACACAATCGGCCCATGGACCTCCAATCGTTGACCCTGCTGGTGGAAATCCTTGACGCCGGCAACCTGAGCGCCGCCGCCCGCCGGCTCAAGATGAGCCGCGCCAACGTCAGCTACCACCTGAACCAGCTCGAGCGCTCGGTCGGCGCGCAGCTCGTGCGGCGCACCACCCGRCGCGCCGAGGCGACCGAGATCGGCCTGCGGCTGTACCAGCACGGCGTGGCCATCCAGACCGAACTGCTGGCTGCGCGCGAGTCGGTCACCACGCTGGGCGAGGGCCTGCAGGGCCGTGTGCGGCTGAGCGTGCCCAGCGGCTACGGGCAGCTGGTGATGGCCGACTGGCTGATCGACTTCAAGCGGCAGTACCCCGGCATCGTGCTCGACGTGGTGTTCGAGAACCGCATCGAGGACCTGCTGCGCGACGAGGTCGACATCGCGGTTCGCGTGATTCCCGAGCCGCCGCAGAACCTGGTGGCGCGCGACCTCGGGCCGGTGCGCTACGTGGCTTGTGCCTCACGCGACTACGCGGACAAACATCCGCTGCCCGTGCAGCTCGACGAACTGCAGGGCGCGCCGGTGGTCACCGCCGCCGTCATCGGCCGGCAACTGCGCGTGTCGGCCTACCAGGGCCAGAATCTGGGAGTGGTGCGGCGCGAGGTGATCCTCGAGCCGACGCTGATCTCGGAAAACTTCCTGTTCCTGCGCCAGGCCGTCCTGGCGGGCCTGGGCATCGGCCTCGTGCCCGACTACGTGGTGCAGGAGGACGTGCGCAAGGGCGACGTGGTGACCACGCTCGACGACTGGCGCCTGAGCATCTTCGGTACGCAGATGTTCATGCTCTACATGCCGAACCGGCAGCACACGCGGGCGATCCGGACCTTCATCGACTTCATCCTCGAGCGGGTGCGGGCACCCGGCACGGAACCGGCCGGTCAGTCGCAGCGGTAGGTGACTTCGCCTTCCGGTACGCGCGAGCCCTTGGGGCCGAGGAAGCGCATCGGTGCGCCGAAATTGCGGCAGTAGGCCTCGGCATCCTGCGCGGTGGGCGACTTGAACACGCCGTCGCCGAGCCAGGTGACGCGGGGTGCGGGCCGCGAGGCGCAGCCTGCGACGACGAGGGCGGCTGGAAGGAGAGCGAAGAGTGCGAATGAGCGGCGCATCGGAGATGCGCATCGCTGCGCACTGTGTATGAAAGGAACCCCGCGACTTTAGCGGCTGTAGAGCCCGACCACGCTCTGCCCGCCCAGCGCATGGCCCTTGAGCGCTGCAAGCAGCGCATCGCGCGTGAGCCCGGCCGGCAGCGCGTCTGGCGCCAGGTCGGACGCCACCACGGTCAGCACGTAGTGGTGCGGATGGTCGCCGACCGGCGGGCACATGCCGCGGTACGCCGCGGCGCCTGCCACGTTCGGCCCCATGGTGAAGCCGGCCGTCTCGCCCGCCTTGAGCTGGCCGCGCTCGGCGGGGATGTTGTAGGCCACCCAGTGCGAAACGCCGAGGCCCAGGGCGCCGTCCGGGTCCGACACCAGCACGGCAACCGACTTCGCCTTGGCGGGCAACTGGGTCCACGCCACGGGCACCGAGACGTTCTTGCCGCCGCAGTCGCCGACACCGCCGTGCTCGGCCGGGATGGCGGTGCCGTCGGCAAAGGCGCTGGACGTGACCTTCATGCCCGTCGCGGCCTTGCCGCCGGTGGTGGGTTGCATGGCGGTGCAGCCCGCCATGAGGGTCGCGAAGGCGACGGCCGGGATCGAGAGGGTGCCGAGGCGAAGGGTGGGCATGTGTTCTCCAGGGGTGGTTGTCGTGGTTGCGTGATCTGCGGCAGAGCGTAGCCAAGGTTCGGGCGATCCGCAACGCAGCGTGGAGTGACCACCGGCATGTTTTCTGCTGTACTCGTCGCATGACCGATGCCGCTCCCCACGTCCTTGTGCCGCAACCGCTGACCCCGCAAGCCTTTGCGCCCTATGGCACGGTGCTGGCCGCGCCCGCAGGTGCGGGCCGCCCGATCAATGGCGGCAACGCCGAGCGCTTCGACCTCGTCGACGACCTGCAGCTCGGTGCGCAGGGCGGCCGGCCGATGCTCGCGCTGTTCCGCGCGCAAGCCCGGCGCTTTCCGCACGAGGTCACCGAGATGGAACGGCATGCGCTCGGCAGCCAGACCTTCGTGCCGCTGGGCGAGCGGCGCTTCGTGATCGTGGTGGCGCCCGCCGGCGAGGCTCCCACCACGGCCGGCATGCTCGAGGCCTTCGTCACCGACGGCCGCCAGGGCGTGGTGCTCGCGCCCGGCACCTGGCATCACGCGCTGCTGGCGGTCGATGCGGGTGACTTCGTGGTGATCGAGCGTGCCGCGGCGGGCGTCGATTGCGACGTCTGCCGGCTGCAGGAGCCTGCCCGCATCGAGGCCGCTGCCCCGGTTTGATCAGACCGGACGCAGTTGCTCCGCGAGCGAGCGCGTTTTCTCGGTGACGGTGCTGCCGGTATGAAGGGTGGTCTTGCGTTCGATCAGCATCAGGTGGCATTCCTGCTCGGCCACAGGGTTGTGCCGAACGCCCTTGGGAACGACGAACATCTCGCCCTCCCCGAGTTCGACGGGGCCGGCCTCCATCTCGATGCGAAGGCGGCCCTTCAGCACCATGAACAGCTCGTCTTCGTCGTCATGGCTGTGCCACGCGAGCGAGCCGTGGACCTTGGCGACCTTGATGTAGGCATCGTCGACTTCCGCGACGACGCGCGGCGACCAGAACTCGGTGAGCGAAGCGGCGATTTCCTTGGGGGTGCTGACCTGGTTGACGTTCGACATGGGATTCCTGTGGCTGTTCGCGTTGTGAGGTACGCGGGGGTGGTTATGTGACCGTTTCCCGAAAAGGTGGTGCCGTGATCTGGACTGCGTCTTCGCAGAAGATAACCCCAAGCTTCGGCGCCTGCCATGATCGGGTCCTTATGACCCGAGAAGACCCGCGCTGGGACGCGTACCTCCACGAGCGGCATTCGCCCGAAGAACTGCGCGGCTGGGCGCGCAGCCTCGCGTACTTCCGCTTCTGCCGGGCCTTCGGCGGCCATGCCAATGACGGCGACTGCCTGCGCGCGGCGCTGGCCGTGCCGTCGGCGCAGGACCTGTTCGACGTGGCCGAGCAGCTGGGTATTGCGCTCGAGCGCCTGCCGGCCGACAACCCCGAGCCGGTGGTGGGCGTGAGTTACACGGGCGCCGAGTTCATGAAGTTCATACCCTCGATCCCGGGCTGCCACCCGCCGATCCGCCAGCCGGGCCAGGTGCGCATCGCCGGTGCAACCGTGTTCGCATGGGTTCGCGCTGGCCGGCTCGATCTATCGATGTCAGACGAAGACGAGCCCTACGAGGTGACCGCGCGCACCGTGCGCGACGCACAGGCCGTGGAAGCGCTGCTGCGCCCGCTCGGGCACCTTTGCATCGATCCGCCGCAGGAAGGGCGCCATTGCCTGAGCCCGAAGGCCTGGCCAGGGCTGTGGCCGGACGCGGCGTGAGACCGGGCCGCCCGGGCCGTCAGGCCGCGATGCGCTCGGCCAGGGCGATCAACGACCGGTCCGACCCGGCCGGCCCGAGCAGCGAAATGCCCAGCGGCGCACCGTCGCGGGTCGCCAGCGGCATCGACAGCTGCGGAAAGCCGGAAAGCCCTGCAATGCACAGCAGCCGGATCGCACGGTTGCGGTAGTCCTCCAGCGAAGCCTCGGTGTCGCTGCGCAGCGGCGCGATGTCGGGCATTGTCGGCATCAGCAGCACGCTGTCGTTGCCGAGCAGCGCGGCGAGGTGGTCGCGAAAAGCGGTGCGGAAGGTGCGGCCCGTTGCCACCTGCGCATCGGTCACTTCGCGCGACCATGCAAAGCGTTCGGCCACGCCCGGGCCCAGCGGCGGCGCATAGCGCTCGATCAGCGGGCCATCGGTGAGCCAGGCTTCGCGCGATTGCAGGTAGCGGAAGTTCCAGTACATCGCGTCGAAGGATTCCAGCGCCACCGTCGTGCCCTGTGCGGGGCCGAGCAGGCTTTGCACGCGGTCGGCCACGCCTTTCAGCGCTTCGGCCGCGGCAGGCACGGCCAGCGCCCAGACATCGTCGGGCCGCAGCAGCCGCACGCGTTCGGGCAGGGCAGCGGCATCGGCGTCCAGCAGCACGTCGGCCACGCGCGCGAAGGTGCCGATGTCGCGTGCGAACCAGCCGCAGGTGTCGAAGCTGGGCGCCAGGTCGAGCGCGCCCTCGAGGCTCACGCGGCCGTGCGTCGGGCGCAGGCCGTACAGGCCGCAGTGGTTGGCCGGCGCGCGCACCGAGCCGCCGGTGTCGGTGCCGAGCGCGAAGTCGCACAGGCTCGACGACACCGCCGAGGCCGAGCCCGACGACGAGCCTCCCGTGATGCGCAGCGGCGCGCCGCCGTTGATCGGCGCACCGAAGTGCGCGTTGTTGCCGTTCATCGAGAATGCGAGTTCGTCGGTCACGGTCTTGCCGGCAAAGCGCGCGCCCGCATCGAGCAGCTTCTGCACGGTGGGTGCGGTGCGCGTCTTGATGCCCGACATCGCAAGCACGATCGGGTTGCCGCCGCCGGTGGGATAGCCGGCCACGTCGAACAGGTCCTTGGCGGCAAAGCTCAGGTCAGCCAGCGGGCCGGTCGAGGCGCGCGCCACCGGCGCGTCGGGGTACGGAACGAAGGCGTGGGCGGGATCGTGCAACGGCATGGTGGTGGGAATGAAAGGGTGGAAGGTTCAGGCGACCAGCACGGGCGCGATGGCCGCTGCGGCATCCGTATGGATGCAGCGCACACGGTGGTTCGGCGCAAGCTCGACCACGGGCGGCTGCGCGGCGCGGCAGGCATCGCTGGCCAGCGCGCAGCGCTCCGCGAAGGAGCAGCCGGGCGGCAGTGCGGAAAGATCGGGCGGTGCGCCGCCGATGGTTTCGAGCCGCGTGCCGCGCGCCAGTGCGCCGTGCGCGCGGCTCTTGAGCAGCGCGATCGTGTACGGATGGCGTGGCGAGCGGATCAGCTCGCGCGCCGTGCCTTCCTCGACGATGCGACCCGCATACATCACGGCAATGCGGTCGGCCACCTCGACGGCGGCGCCGATGTCGTGCGTGACGAAGATCACCGACAGCCCGAGGTCGCGCTGCAGCTCGCGCAGCAGCAACAGGATCTGGATCTGGACCGTGGCGTCGAGCGCCGTGGTCGGCTCGTCGGCCAGCAGCAGCTGCGGCCTGCAGGCCAGCGCGAGCGCGATCATGGCGCGCTGGCGCATGCCGCCCGACATCTCGTGCGGGTAGGCCGCAAGGCGCCTTTCGGGGCTCGGAATGCGCACGCGCTCGAACAGCGCCAGCGCGCGCTTTTGCGCTTCGGCCTGGGTGACGCTTTCATGGCGGCGGATCGACTCGACGATCTGCGCGCCCACCGAATACACCGGGTCGAGCGCCAGCAGCGGCTCCTGGAAGATCATCGACGCAACCTTGCCGCGAAAGTCCGCCAGCTCGCGCTGCGACATCGCGAGCACGTCGCGGCCCGCCACCTCCACCAGGCCGCCCATGCGCGTGCGGCGCTCGGGGTGCAGGCGCAGCAGGGTGCGCATGGTCACGCTCTTGCCTGAACCCGATTCGCCGATCAGCGCGACCACCTCGCCGCGCTGCACCTCGAGGCTCACGCCGCTGACGGCATGCACGGGCTTGCGGCCGCCGCTGAAGGTGACGCTGAGGTCGCGCAGCCGGACCATCGGCCCGGCGGTGCCGTTTTCTGCTGCTGTCATGCTCATGCGGCCTGCCTCTGGAGGGGTTGTTGCTGCTGCGCCATCGGATGTCCRCTGCCCGGCTCGTGGATCAGGCAACTCACCGCATGCTGCGACCCGGTGGCGATGCGCTCGGGCACGACCCTGCTGCACACCGGTGCGGCCAGCGCGCAGCGCGGATGAAAGCGGCAGCCCGAGGGCGGGTTGATCGGGTTCGGCGGATCGCCCGCGAGCGCCGCTTCTTCGGTGCGGTTGTCGGGGTCCATCGACGGCATCGAGGACAGCAGCGCGCGCGTATAGGGATGCGCGGGCGCTTCGTACAGTGCATCGGCCGGGCCGATCTCGGCCACCTGGCCGAGGTACATCACCATCACGCGGTCGCTCACGTAGCGCACCACGTTGAGGTCGTGGCTGATGAACACGTAGGTGAGGCCGAACTCGGTCTTCAGGTCGAGCAGCAGGTTGATGACCTGCGCCTCGACCGACTTGTCGAGCGCCGACACCGCCTCGTCGAGGATCACCATGCGCGGCTGCAGCGCCAATGCCCGCGCAATGTTCACGCGCTGCCGCTGGCCGCCCGACAGCTCGTGCGGGTAGCGCTCGGCAAAGCGCTGCGGCGCCAGCCCCACGCGCGCGAGCAGGTCGCGCGCCCGCGCCACCGCCTCGCGCCGCGACACGCCGTGCACCTGCGGCCCGAAGGCCACGGAGTCCTCGATGGTGAGGCGCGGGTTGAGCGAGGCGTAGCTGTCCTGGAACACCATCTGCACCTGGCGGCGGAATTCCTTGAGCGGCAGGTCGCGGCTGCCGACCTCGCGGCCGTCGAACACCACCTCGCCGCGTGTCGGCTCGATCAGTTGCATCAGCAGGCGCGCGGTGGTCGACTTGCCGCAGCCCGATTCGCCGACCACGCCGAGCGTTTCGCCCTTCATGACCTCGAAGTCCACGCCGTCCACGGCGCGCACCACGCCGCCGCCACGGCCCAGCGGGTCTTTCTTGAGCGGGAAGTGCTTGACCAGGCCGTTGATGGTGAGGAGCGGTTGTGCCGGACCGCCGATGTCTTTCAGTGTGTCCATGTGCGGGGTTCTTCTGTGTGCGTGCGTTGGGTAGGCTTGTGTTCGGGGYGCGTGCACRRGGCACGCTGCTGGTTTGCRGCCGATCAACMAGTGCTCTGAGCGAKCACGCCGATGGGGTGCCTTGCGCAGCGAAATAAAGGAGGAGGCCTGCGGCCCTAGGCCGCGCCGGGGGACATTCGCGGAGCAAGGTACCCCGTCGGCGTGAGCG
>NZ_JBFUHN010000106.1:0-19849 GCF_056402375.1 Variovorax sp. P4_B10
GGTCGGAACGCCTGCGCTCGATGTTGCGCAAACGCGCGTGCAGTTGAGCAAGCACCTGCCGGCGTACATGGTGCCGGTGGCCTATATCGTGATGGAAGCGCTGCCGCTGACGCCGAACGGCAAGCTCGACCGCAAGGCGCTGCCTGCGCCCGAGGGCGAGGCGTTCGGCCAGCGCGCTTATGAAGAACCGCAGGGCGAGGTCGAACAGTCCCTGGCCGCAATCTGGTCGCAGCTGCTGGGCGTGCAGCGGGTCGGCCGCGACGACGACTTCTTCGAGCTCGGCGGTCACTCCTTGCTGGCAATCCGATTGATCTCGCAGATCCGCGAGCGCTTCGACGCCGAACTCGCACTGGCCACCCTGTTCGCGCAGCCGCGCCTCGCCGCACTGGCCCGCGCCGTGGCCACGGCCGGCCCCAGCAACCTGGGTGCGATCGCACCCGCCGACCGCAGTCGTCCGCTGCCGTTGTCACCGGCGCAGCAACGCCTGTGGTTCATCGCCGGGGTCGATGCCCAGGCCAGCGTCGCGTACCACATCCCCGGTGCCCTGCGCCTGCGCGGCGCGCTCGACCGCATGGCCTTGCGCGCCGCGCTGGACCATGTCGTGGCCCGGCACGAAGTTCTGCGCACGCGCTTCGTTGCGATCGACGGCCAGCCCTGGCAGCGCATCGACCCGCCGCGCGGTTTCGCGTTGTGCGAGCGGGATGCGGGTGGATCGGATGCAGCGCAGATCGAGGCGCTGTGCCGCGAGACCGCGGCCGAGCCCTTCGATCTCGCGGCCGGTCCGCCGATCCGCGGCCGCCTGCTGCGCGTGGCCGAGCACGATCATGTGCTGGTGGTGGTGATGCACCACATCGTCTCCGACGGCTGGTCGCTGAGCGTGCTGATGCGCGAGTTCGCCGTTGCCTACAGTGCACTGCGCGATGAGCGGGCGCCGAGCCTGCCGCCGCTGCCGATCCAGTACGCTGACCATGCGGTGTGGCTGCACGAGCACCTGGAGGGCGCGACCGCGCAAGCCCAGTTGCAGGAATGGGTCGCGCAACTGCAAGGCGCGCCGGCACGGGTCGAGCTGCCATGCGACCGGCCACGACCGGCATGGCAGGACTACCGGGGCGCGAGCCTTGAGGTCAGCCTCGATGCCGAAACCACGCGGGCCTTGCGCGCGCTCGCTCAGCGCCACGGTGCGACCCTGTACATGACCGTGCTGGCCGCCTGGGCCGCCGTGGTGGCTCGCTACAGCGGCCAGCAGCAGGTGGTGATCGGCAGTTCGCACGCGGGCCGCGGCCGGGTCGAGATCGAACCGCTGATCGGCTGCTTCATCAACACCCAGGCGCTGCAGATCGCGCTGGACGGCAGCCCGACCGTGGCCGACCTGCTGGCCCAGGTTCGCAAGACCGCGTTGCAAGCGCAAGCGCGCCAGGATGTGCCCTTCGAGCGCTTGGTCGAGGCGCTGAATCCGCCGCGCTCGATGGCTCACCATCCGGTGTTCCAGCTGATGCTCGCCTGGCACAACACGCCTGCGATCGCACTGGAACTCGCCGGCCTCGTCGTCGAACGCGTCGAGAGCCTGCCGGCCAGCGCCCAGTTCGATATCGCCCTGGACCTGCAGGAAGACGGTGAGCGCATCGTCGGCAAGCTCAACTACGCCACCGCCGTGTTCGACGAGGCCACGGTGCGCCGCCACTGGCACAGCCTGGTCGCGATGCTGCGCGGCATGGCCGCCGACGAACACCGGCCGGTCGATCGCATCGCGTTGCTCGATGCCGATGAGCGCGATCAATTGCTGCACGCGTTCGCCGAGAGCGCGCCAGCGCCGCCTGCATCTGCGTTCGCGCATGCCGCGTTCGAACGCCAGGCCGCGCTGCAGCCGCAGGCGATCGCGCTGGAACACGACGGCGAACAGATCAGCTACGCCGAACTCGACCATCGCGCCAACCGCCTCGCCCATCACCTGCGCGGCCTCGGTGTCGGCGCCGAGGACCGGGTCGCACTGTGCCTGCAGCGTGGGATCGACCTGATCGTCGCGGTGCTGGCCACGCTCAAGGCCAGTGCCGCGTATGTGCCGCTCGATCCGTCCCATCCGGACCAGCGATTGGCCTGGCAACTGGAGGATTGCGCGCCGGCGGTGTTGCTGACGCAGTCCGATCTGCGCTCGCGCCTGCAATCCCCGCCGTGCTGCACGACGATCGCGCTCGACGAACACGCGCCATGGGCGGCCGCGCCCACGCATGCGCCCGATCCAAGCGGGCTGCCTGGCGACGGTTCGCACCTGGCCTATGTGATCTACACCTCCGGTTCCACCGGCACGCCCAAGGGCGTGATGGTCGAGCACCGGCAACTTTCCCACCAGATCGCGGCGCTGCAGGCGCTGTACGGCTTCAGCGCCGAGGACCGTGTGTTGCAGTTCTCCGGCCTGGCCTTCGACGTCGCCGGCGAGGAGATCTTCGGCGCGCTCGGCCATGGCGCGACCCTGGTGCTGCGCACCAACGCGTGGCTCGCGGAACCCCGGCGCTGGTGCGAACTGTGCGCCGCGCACCGGCTCAGCGTGGCCAACCTGCCGACGCTGTTCTGGCAGCGCCTGGCCCAGGCGACCGATGCGGTGTTTCCGCCGTCGCTGCGCCAGATCGTGATCGGCGGCGATGCGGTCGGTGCCGCCGCGCTCGACGCCTGGTGGCGGCGCGACGGTCATCGCCCGGCGCTGGCCAACGCCTACGGTCCGACCGAAGCCACGATCAACGCCACCGTCGCGCGTTGCCGCGCCGAGGACTCGCCGTCGAGCATCGGCCGTCCTGTCCCCAATGCGCGTGTCTATCTGCTCGATGCCCATGGCGAGCCGGTGCCGGTCGGTGCCATCGGCGAGATCTGGATCGGCGGTGCCGGCGTAGCGCGTGGCTACCTGCATCGTCCCGAATTGACTGCACAGCGTTTCATCCCCGATCCGTTCGGGGTGGCGTCTGCGGACGCGCCGCTGCCCCGCATGTACCGCAGCGGCGACCTCGGCCGTTGGCGTAGCGACGGCTCGATCGAGTTCCTCGGCCGCGACGACTGGCAGGTCAAGATCCGCGGCTTCCGCATCGAGCTGGGCGAGGTCGAAGCCGCGCTGATGCGTCTGGACGGGTTGCGTGAAGCGGCGGTGATCGCCTCGGCGGGGCAGGGTGAGGACAAGCGCCTGCAGGCCTATGTGGTCGCGGACCCGAATCGCCCGCCGCCCGACCCGGTGCAGTTGCGCGCGCGTTTGGCCGAACGCCTGCCCGACCACATGCTGCCCGCGGCCTTCGCGCTGATCGATGCGCTGCCGCTCGATGCCAATGGCAAGCTCGATCACGCCGCCTTGCCCACGCCGGACGACGAGGCCTACGCGCAGCGCAGTTACCAGGCGCCGCGGGGCGAGTTCGAGCAGGCGCTGGCCTCGATATGGACCTCGTTGCTCGGCATCGAACGCATCGGCCGCAACGATGGTTTCTTCGAGCTGGGCGGGCATTCGCTGCTGGCGGTGCGGATGCTCTCGCAACTGCGCCAGCGATTCGGCGTGGAGCTGGCGTTGACGACGGTGTTCGCACGGCCGCGGCTCGCGGACCTGGCCGCCGAAATCGCGCGGGCCGCACCCGGCGCGGCCGATCCGATCGTGCCGGCGGATCGCAGTGCATCGCTGCCGTTGTCGCACTCGCAGCAGCGCCTGTGGTACGTGACCCGGATCGATGCGCAAGCCAGTGCGGCCTATCACCTGCCTGCTGCGTTGCGCCTGCGCGGCGCGCTGGACCGCGTCGCGCTGCAGCGTGCGCTGGACCGGATCGTCGCGCGCCACGAGTCGCTGCGTGCGCGCTTCGACGTCGTCGACGGCCAGCCGCGCCAGCGCATCGAAGCGGCGCATGGCGTCGCGCTGGTCTACCGTGAACTCAACGGGATCGGCGACAGCGCCCTGCGCGCGCTGTGCCAGGCCGAGGCCGCCGCGCCGTTCGATCTCGAGCGCGACCCGCCGCTGCGCGTGCAGTTGCTGCGCCTGGCCGGGGACGAACACGTCCTGCTGGTCACGATGCACCACATCGTCTCCGACGGCTGGTCGCTGAGCGTGCTGGCGCACGAGTTCTCGGTCCTGTACGGCGCGTTCCGCCGCGGCGAACCCGATCCGTTGCCGGCGTTGCCGATCCAGTACGGCGACTACGCCGCCTGGCAGCGGCGCCGTCTGCTGGGCGAGGCCCTGCAGCCGCAGTTGCAGTACTGGGTCGAGCGCTTGCGCGATGCGCCACCGCTGATCGGCCTGGCCACCGACCGGCCGCGGCCGCCGCAGCAGGACTACCGCGGCGCCAGCGTCGAAGTCGGCCTCGACGCGACGCTGACCCGCGAACTGGGCGTGCTGGCGCAACGCCACGGCGTCACCGTGTACATGGCCGTGCTCGCGGCGTGGGCGGCGGTGCTGGCGCGGTTGAGCGGCCAGTCGCGGGTGGTGCTCGGCAGCGCCATCGCCGGGCGCGACCGGGCCGAGCTCGAACCGTTGATCGGGTTCTTCGTCAATGCCCAGGCCTTGCGCTTCGACATCGACGACGGCCTCGACGTCGGCGGCCTGCTGGTCCAGGCCCGGCAGGTCGCGCTGCAGGCGCAACAGCATCGCGACGTGCCGTTCGAGCAAGTGGTCGAAGCGCTGAATCCACCGCGGTCGGGTGCCTACAACCCCATCTATCAGGTCCGGCTGGCATGGCAGAACACGCCGCCGGCGCGCTTGCAACTGGAAGGGCTGGAATTCGACAATCTCGCCAGCCATGCCGGCAGCGCCCAGTTCGATCTTTCGCTCGACCTTGAACCGGTCGGCGAGCGCGTCGTCGGCCAGTTCAACTACGCCACCGCCCTGTACGACGAGGCCACGGTGCAACGTCACTGGCATGCGCTGGTGGCGATGCTGCGCGGTATGGTGGCCGATGGCGCCGCACCGGTGGCCCGCATCGACCTGTTGGCCGAGGAAGAACGCACGCAGGTGCTGCATGTGTTCAATGATGACGGCGGAAGCACCGACTGCGATGGCCTGCTGCATCGCCTGTTCGAGGCGCGAGCCGCAACGCAGCCACGGACCCTGGCGCTGGCCTGCGAAGACCAGGCGCTGGACTACGCCGAACTCAATCTCCGGGCCAACCGGATCGCCCACCACCTGCGCGGCCTGGGGCTGCGTCCCGACGATCGCGTCGCGCTGTGCCTGGAACGCAGCGTGGACATGGGCGTCGCCCTGCTGGCCACGCTCAAGGCCGGCGGCGCCTGCGTGCCGCTGGACCCGGTGCATCCCGACGACCGCCTCGCCCACATGCTGTCCGACAGCGCGCCGGTGGCCGTGCTGACCCAGGCCCGCTTGCGCGGGCGCTTGCGGGTGCCCGACGGATGCGCGGTGCTGGTGCTGGACGACGACGCATCGCCACGGCCCTGGACCGATGCGCCCACGCACGACCCCGATCCCGATGCGGTCGGCCTGCTTCCGGCCCATCTGGCCTATGTGATCTACACCTCCGGTTCGACCGGCATGCCCAAGGGCGTGATGGTCGAACACCGCAACGTGCTCAACTTCCTGAACGGTCTTGAGCAGCGCATCCACGCGCCGGCGCCGGACTGCCGACGGGTGGCCTGGAACTCCTCGTTCGGTTTCGACATGGCGGTCAAGGCCTGGGGGCAACTGGCGTTCGGCCGCAGCGTGTACCTGGTACCCGAGCGCACGCGGCTGGATGCGGAGGCCTTGCTCGACTTTCTCGAACGCCACGAGATCGAGGCGATGGAGTGCACGCCCTCGCATCTACGCATGCTGCATGCGGCTGGATTTCCGCAGCGGCGCGCCGGTTCGCTGCGCAAGCTGCTGCTCGGCGGCGAAGCGCTCGACGCGTCGACGTGGCGGCACCTGGTCGAAGAAAAAACGGTGCAGTTCCACAACATGTATGGACCGACCGAATGCAGCGTCGATGCCACCTGCGGCCCGGTCGCCGGCGCGGTGCCGCAGATCGGCCGCCCGATGCCGGGCGCGCGCGTCTATCTTCTCGACGCGTACGGCGAGCCGGTGCCGATCGGCGTCGCCGGCGAGATTCACATCGGCGGCGCCGGGGTTGCACGCGGCTACCTGGGGCAAGCGGAACTCACCGCCGAGCGCTTCCTGCCCGATCCGTTCGCGATCGGGACCACCGGCGTGCCGCGCATGTACAAGACCGGCGACCTCGGCCGCTGGCGTGCCGACGGCAGCATCGAGTACCTGGGGCGCAACGACTTCCAGGTCAAGATCCGCGGCTACCGCATCGAGCTCGGCGAGATCGAAGCGAGGCTCGCGCGGCTGGACGGTGCGCGCGAAGCCGTGGTGGTCGCCCATGCCGAGCTGCCCGGCGAGCCGCGCCTGATCGCCTACCTGCTCGCGCAGCCGGGCATCACCCTGGAGCCTTCGGTGCTGCGCGCGCAGCTCGGTGCGCAGTTGCCGGACTACATGCTGCCCGCCGCCTACGTCGTGCTGCCGGCCTGGCCATTGAACGCAAACGGCAAGCTCGACCGCAAGGCACTGCCGCTGCCGGACGACGACGGCCTGGCAAGGCAGGCCTACACCGCACCCGAAACCGACATCGAGATTCGCCTCGCGGCGGTGTGGGGCGAGCTGCTCGGGATCGAGCGGGTCGGCCGCGACGACAACTTCTTCGAACTCGGCGGCCATTCGGCACTGGCGATCCAGCTGATCCACGCGATGAGCGCACAACAACTGCAGGTCGACGTGCAGATGGTGTTCAACGCGCCGACGCTGGCCGACCTCGCGGCCGCCACCGTGCAACTGGAGGAGATCGTCCTATGAACGCATCGCAACTGCTCGACGCGCTGGMCGCGCGCGGCCTGACGCTGCGTCTGGACGGCGAGCGGCTGGTGTTGCAGGGAGACTCGCGCGCGCTCGCCGATCCGGCGCTGGTGCAGGCATTGCGCGAACGCAAGGCGGAGCTGATCGCCCTGATTCGCGAACGCCAGGCCAGCGATCCATTGGCGTTGCGCATCGACGAAGCGACCGAGGCGATCACGCCGGCGATGCTGCCGCTGCTCGCGCTCGACCAGTGCGCGATCGACCACCTCGTGGCGCAGGTGCCGGGCGGCGTGCGCAACGTGCAGGACATCTATCCGTTGGCGCCGCTGCAGGAGGGCATCCTGTTCCATCACCGGCTGCACGGCGAAGGTGAGGGCGATGCCTACGTCATGCCGACTCTCCTGCGTTTCGATGGCCGCGAACGTCTGGACCGGTTCGTGCAGGCCTTGCGCGAGGTGATCGCGCGCCACGACATCCTGCGCACCAGCGTGCACTGGGAGGGCTTGGAACGGCCGGTACAACTGGTGCAGCGCGAGGCCAGCCTGGAGATTGAAACGCTGACTGCCGCACCTGCGCAAGATGCGCTGCAACGCCTGCGGGCCCTGGCCGATCCGAGCCACTGCCGACTCGATGTGCGCCGCGCGCCGATGCTGCGCGGCCATGCCATCGAGGAGAGCGACAGCGGGCGTTGGCTGCTGCAGTTGCTGCACCACCATCTGATCCTCGACCACACCGCCTCGGACTTGCTGGTGCAGGAAGTCATGCTGATCCTGCTGGGACGGCGCGAGCAGTTGCCGACGCCAGTGCCGTTCCGTCGCTTCGTCGCGCACGCACTGAAGGGCGCGACGGAATCCGGGCACGAAGCCTATTTCCGCGCCGCGTTGGGCGATGTCGAAGAGACCACCGCGCCGTTCGGCTTGCGCGATGTACGCGGCGACGGGAGCGGCGTGCTTCAAGCACGCAGCGAACTCGATCCCTCGCTGGCGCGGCGCCTGCGCGAGCAGACGCGTCTGCACAGGGTCAGCGCCGCCAGTGTGTTCCACCTGGCCTGGGCGCTGGTGCTGGCGCGCTGCAGCGGCCGCGACGACGTGGTGTTCGGCACGGTGCTGTTCGGCCGCCTGCAGGCCGGCGCCGAGGCGACGCGCGCGATGGGCATGTTCCTCAACACCCTGCCGCTGCGCGTGCGACTCGATGCCGCCGGGGCCGAAGCGGCACTTCGCCGTGTGCACGCCGATCTGGCCGAGTTGCTGCGCCACGAGCACGCATCGCTGAGCCTGGCCCGGCGTTGCAGCGGGTTGCCGGCCGATGCGCCGCTGTTCACCAGCCTGCTCAACTACCGCTACAGCCACCGCGATGCCGATGCGCCGGGCTTGCCGGGTATCGAATCGCTCGGTGGCCACGACCGTACCAACTATCCGTTCGTGCTGCATGTGGACGACCACGGCGACGGCTTCGGCATCGCCGCCGAGATCGACCGCAGTGTCGATGCGCGTCGCATCTGCAACTTCGTGCTGCAGGCGCTGCACGCGCTGGTCGACGCGCTCGAAAGCGAGCCACAGCGGCCGCTGCGGTGCATCGACGTCCTGCCCGAGGGCGAGCGTCGCCAAGTGGTCGCCGGTTTCAACGCCACCGCCGTCGATTACCCACGCGGCCTGTTGCTGCACCAGTTGTTCGAGCATCAGGTCGCGCAGCGCCCCGACGCGACCGCACTGATGTTCGAAGACCGCCGGCTCAGCTACGCCGAACTCAATGCACGCGCCAATCGACTGGCGCGACAGCTGCGCGTGATGGGCGCAGTGTCGGATGCGTGCGTCGGCGTCTTCATGCAACGCAGTGAAACGCTGGTGGTGGCCTTGCTGGCCATCCTCAAGGCCGGTGGCGCCTACCTGCCGCTCGATCCCTCGCAGCCACGGGAACGCCTGCGGCAGATGCTCGACGAGGCCGAGCCCGTGGTGGTGCTGGCCGACCCGGACCTGGCGCAGGGCCTGCCCACGGCGCGTACCTTGGTGCTGGATCGAGACACCCCCTTGGACGGGCTCGCCGACGGCGATCTCGATGCCCCCGAAACCGGCCTCCACGAAAGCCACCTGGCCTACGTGATCTACACCTCCGGTTCGACCGGGCGCCCCAAGGGCGTGATGAACGAACACCGCGGCATCGTCAATCGCCTGCATTGGATGCAGCAGGCCTACGCACTGGCTCCGGACGACGTCGTGCTGCAGAAGACGCCGTTCGGCTTCGACGTGTCGGTGTGGGAGTTCTTCTGGCCGCTGATGGCCGGTGCACGGCTGGTGCTGGCGCGGCCCGACGGACACAAGGACCCGGCCTACCTGGGCGAACTGATCCGCGCGAGCGGCGTGACGACGCTGCATTTCGTGCCGTCGATGCTGCAGGTTTTTCTCGCCCGGCCCGACGCGATGGCCGGGTGCGCGAGCCTCCGGCGGGTGGTCTGCAGTGGCGAAGTACTGCAGGCCGAGCTCGCGCGCCAATGCCGCGAACGCCTGCCGCATGCGCGCCTGTACAACCTCTACGGCCCGACCGAAGCGGCGGTGGACGTCAGCGCCTGGACCTGCGGCAGCGACGACGGCGATGCAGTGCCGATCGGCCGGCCGATCGCCAACACCCGCCTGTACCTGCTCGACGATGCGCTGCGCCCGGTGCCGGTCGGCGTCGCGGGCGAGCTGTACATCGGCGGCGTGCAGGTGGCGCGCGGCTACCTGAACCGGCCGGACCTGACCGCACAGCGCTTCATCCCCGATCCATTCGTCGAGGGCGATCGCCTCTACCGCACTGGCGATCTCGGCCGCTGGCGCGCCGATGGAGCGATCGCGTACCTGGGCCGCAACGACTTCCAGATCAAGCTGCGCGGACAGCGCATCGAACCGGGCGAAATCGAAGCGCAGCTGTGTGCGCTCGACGGCATCGCCGAGGCTGCGGTGGTGGCGCGCGAAGACCGCGCCGGCGCGCTGGCGCTGGTCGCCTATGTGGTGCCGATTTCATCCGACGAAACGCCGGAGCCAGCGCAGCTGCGCAGCCGGCTCGCCGGGCGCCTGCCCGACTACATGCTGCCCGCGGCCTACGTGCACCTGGCGACATTGCCCTTGAACAGCAACGGCAAGCTCGACCGCAAGGCGCTGCCGCCGCCGCAGGACGAGGCCTTCAGCCACCAGGCCTTCGCGCCGCCGCAGGGCGAGGTCGAGCAGGCCCTGGCCGCGATCTGGTCGCAGCTGCTCGGCGTCGGACGCATCGGTCGCCACGACAGCTTCTTTGCCCTTGGCGGGCACTCGCTGCTGGCGGTGCAGTTGCTCGAACACCTGCGGCGGCGCGGCTGGGCCATCGACGTGCGCGCGGTCTTCGCGCGGCCCGAGCTGGCCGCGATGGCCGCTGCCCTTAGCACCACCGCGCCGCCCGCCGATGACAGGCCGCGCGACGGCGAAGTCCAGGTCCCGCACAACGCCATCCCGGAGCGCTTCGCCGAGCTGGACGACGAATCAGAAGAAACCGAGGAGTTCAGACTGTGAATGTGGAAGTTGCGAGCATGCAATCGCTGGATGCGCAGGCCTTGATCGGCCTCTTCGAACAGCGCCGTGTCCAGGCGCGGATCGAGCAGGGCGAACTGGTGGTCAAGGCGCCGCGCGGCGTGTTGACGCCGGGCGTGATGGCCTCGCTGAAGCTGCACAAGCAAGTGCTGTTGAACTGGGTCGCGGCCAACGGCGAACGCGCTGCGCCGGCAGCGGTGGCGCAGGCGCGCATCACGCCGCAGATGCTGCCGCTGGTGCGGCTGGAACAGGCCCAGATCGACCGCATCGTCGCCGCCACGCCGGGCGGAGCCGGCAACGTGCAGGACATCTATCCGCTGGCGCCGCTGCAGGAGGGCATCCTGTTCCATCACCTCCTGCAACAGCAGGGCGACGCCTACCTGACCCGGCTGCTGATGGGCTTCGACAGCCGTGAGATGCTGGACCGTTTCGTCGCCGCGATGAACGAGGTGATCGCACGCCAGGACGTGCTGCGCACCGCCGTGCAGTGGGACGGCCTGGCCGAGCCGGTGCAGGTGGTCTGGCGGCGCGCGCGGCTCGAAGTGGAAACGCTGGCGTTCGGCGACGACGTGCAGGCGCGCTTGCAGGCCCACGCCGATCCGGGCTGCTATCGCCTCGATGTGCGCCAGGCGCCGCTGGTGCGCGGCTTTGCCGCCTTCGATACGGCGAACGGAAGCTGGCTGTTGCAGCTGCTCTACCACCACCTGGTGATGGACCACGTCACGCTGGAACTGCTGGTGCAGGAGGTCGGCCTGGTGATGCAGGACCGCCGCGCTGAATTGCCCGAGCCCGTGCCGTTCCGCAACTTCGTCGCGCAAGCGCGATTGGGCGCGCGCGAGAGCGAACACGAAAAGTTCTTCCGCGCCATGCTGGGCGACGTCGACCAACCGACCGCGCCCTTCGACCTGCTCGACGTGCAAGGCAACGGCAGCGACGCGGTGCAGGCCAAACTCCGGCTCGCGCCGGTGCTGTGCGCGGACCTGCGCCGGGTCGCACGCTCGCGCGGGGTCAGCGCCGCTTGCGTGTTCCACCTGGCCTGGGCGCAGGTGCTGGGGCGTTGCAGCGCGCGCGAGGACGTGGTGTTCGGCACGGTGCTGTTCGGGCGCCTGCAGGGCGGCGCCGGTGCCGATCGCGCCATGGGCATGTTCATCAACACCTTGCCGCTGCGCGTGCGGCTGGAGGGGCGCAGCGCCGGCACGGCGCTCGGCGAGACCGCGGCCACGCTGGCCGAACTGCTGCACCACGAGCACGCGCCGCTGACGCTGGCCCAGCGTTGCAGCGGGCTGGCCGCGAACACGCCGCTGTTCTCGGCGCTGCTGAACTATCGCCACAGCCGCGACGAAGCGGAACAAGGCGAGGAAGGCATCCCCGGCATCCGTTATCTCGAGAGCCGCGACCGCACCAACTATCCGTTCGTGCTGCACGTCGACGACCATGGCGAGGGTTTCAGTGTCACCACCGAGATCGTCGAGCGCGTGGACGCCGCGTGCATCGCCGGGATGGTGCGCGAAACCCTGGAACACCTGGTGCATGCGCTGGACCAAGCGCCCGACACGCCGATGCATGCGATCGAGACCCTGCCGCCGGCCGAGCGCGTACAGGTGCTGCATGGCTTCAATGCCACGCACCGCGACCACGGTGGCGAGGGCGAACTGGTGCATGCGCTGTTCGAGCGCCAGGCCGAACGCGATCCGTCCGCGCCGGCGCTGGAGTTCGGTGCGCAGCGGCTGAGCTACGGTGAACTGGAGGCGCAGGCGAACCAGCTGGCCCGGCATCTGCGCACGCTCGGCGTCGGCCCCGACGAACGCGTCGCGATCTGCCTGGAAAGCGGTCCGGCGATGGTGGTCGCGATCCTGGCCACGCTCAAGGCCGGCGGTGCCTACGTGCCGCTGGACCCCGCCTATCCCGACGAACGACTGGCGCACATGCTCGGCGACAGCGCACCGCGCGTGCTGCTGACGCAAGAGCGGCTGGTCGGGCGCCTGGACCCGGCGCCGGCCTGCGAGCGCGTGCTGCTCGACGACATCGGCCACGCGCCGTGGGCGCAAAGCGCCGCGCAGCGTCCCGATCCGATGGCGCTCGGCCTCTGCGGCGAGCACCTGGCCTACGTCATCTACACATCGGGATCGACCGGCCGGCCCAAGAGCGTGGCGATGCCGCATCGCGGCCTGGTCAACCTGCTGGCCTGGCAGCGCGGGGTGCTGCCGGGCGCGGCGCGCACCTTGCAATTCGCCGCGCTCGGCTTCGACGTCGCGTTCCAGGAGATCTTCTCGACGCTGGCTGGCGGCGGCACCCTGGTGTTGCTGCACGAAGACCTGCGCCGCGACCTGCCCGTGCTGGCCGATTGGCTGGGCGAACAGCAGATCGAACGGATGTTCCTGCCCTTCATCGCGCTCAACGCGCTGAGCGAACTGTGGTCGCAGCGCGAGGCACCGTTGCCGGCGCTGCGCGACCTGATCGTCGCCGGCGAGCAACTGCGCATCACGCCGGCGATCCGCCGGCTGTTTGACGGCGGCGGTGCGGCGCGCCTGCACAACCAGTACGGCCCGACCGAAAGCCATGTGGTCACTGCCTACACGCTGGCCGGCGCGGCCGCGGACTGGGACGACCTGCCGCCCATCGGTGCGCCGATCGACAACTGCCGGCTGTACCTGCTCGACGCGCAGCGCCGGCCGGTACCGCGCGGTGTGGCCGGCGAGATCCATATCGCCGGCGTGCAGGTCGCGCGCGGCTACCTGAACCAGCCCGCGCTGAGCGCCGAACGCTTCCTGCGCGACCCGTTCTCGGGCGATGCGAACTCGCACATGTACCGCACCGGCGACCTCGGCCGCTGGCGCGACGACGGCACGATCGAATTCCTTGGCCGCAACGACTTCCAGGTCAAGGTTCGCGGCCATCGCGTCGAACTGGGCGAGATCGAGGCGCGCCTGAGCGAACTGCCGGGCGTGCGCGAAGCGGCGGTGATCGCGCGTGAAGACGTGCCTGGCGACAAGCGTCTCGTCGCCTACTTCGTCGGCGAGTCAGACGCTCAGGCAATGGATCCCGCCGAGCTGCGCCAACGCCTGAGCACGCAGTTGCCCGACCACATGCTGCCGAGCGCATTCATGCCACTCGCAGCCCTGCCGCTGACCCCGAACGGCAAGCTCGACCGCAAGGCCCTGCCGGTGCCGGACGGCCTGGCCTTCGTCCACCGTGCCTATGAGGCGACGATCGGCGAGATCGAGGACACCCTGGCGCAGATCTGGTGCGAGCTGCTCGGCATCGAGCGGGTCGGTCGGCACGACAACTTCTTCGAACTCGGCGGCCATTCGCTGCTCGCGGTGCGGCTGGTCTCGCAGTTGCGCGAGCGGCTCGGCATCGAACTGCCGTTGCCGGTGCTGTTCACGCATCCGCAGCTGGCCGACCTGGCCCGTGATGTGGCCGAAGCGAGCCAGAACACCCTCAGTGCGATCACCCGCGCCGACCGTTCGGCGCCGCTGCCGATGTCGTTCGCGCAGCAGCGCCTGTGGTTCATCGCCCGCGTCGATCCCGAGGCGAGCAAGGCCTACCACGTGCCCGATGCGGTGCGGCTGCGCGGCCCGCTCGACACCGCGGCGCTGCAGGCGGCGTTCGACCGCATCGTCGAACGCCACGAGGTGCTGCGCACCCGGTTCGTCGGCATCGGTGGTCAGGCCCTGCAGGTCATCGACGAGGCCCGCGGCTTCGCGTTGCAGCATGAAGATATGCGCGGCGCCACCGAAGCCGACCTCGAACGCATCGTGCGCGAGGAAGCGCTGCGCCCGTTCGATCTCGCGCTCGGGCCGCTGATCCGCGGCCGCCTGCTCGCGCTAGGCCCCGACGACCACGTGCTGCTCGTGACCATGCACCACATCGTGTCCGACGGCTGGTCGGGTGGGGTGCTGGCGAACGAGTTCTCGACGCTGTACCGCGCCTTCCGCGAAGGCCGCCCCGACCCGCTGCCGCCGCTGGCCCTCCAGTACGCCGACTTCGGCATGTGGCAACGCCAGTGGCTGCAGGGCCCGCTGCTGCAGCAGCAGTTGCAGCAATGGGTGCAGCAGCTGCGCGGTGCACCCAGCCTGCTCGATCTGCCGACCGACCGGCCGCGTCCGCCGATCCAGGACTACCGCGGCGCCAACATCGCGATCGCGCTCGACGCCGAACTCGGCCAGGGCCTGCGCGCGCTCGGCCATCGCCACGGCACCACGCTGTACATGACCATGCTCGCGGCCTGGGCCGTGGTGCTGGGCCGGCTCAGCGGGCAGGACCAGGTGGTGATCGGCAGCTCGCACGCCGGCCGCAGCCGCATCGAGGTCGAGCCGTTGATCGGTTTCTTCGTCAACACCCAGGCCTTGAAGATCGACCTGTCGGGCAACCCCGGCGTGCAGGCGCTGCTGGCCCAGGCGCGGCAGACCGCGGTGCAGGCGCAGAGCCTGCAGGACGTGCCGTTCGAACGGCTGGTCGAAGCGCTCAATCCGCCGCGCTCGCTGGCCCACCATCCGGTGTTCCAGGTCATGCTGTCGTGGCACAACACGCCCAAGACCGAGCTCGACCTGGCCGGCCTGCAGGCGCAGAGCCTCGGCGGCGGCCCCGACAGCGCGCAGTTCGAGCTGTCGCTGGAGCTGCGCGAGAGCGAGGACGGCATCGGCGGCCGGCTCAACTATGCCAGCGCCCTGTTCGACGAGGCCACGGTTCGCCGCCAGTGGCGCTGCCTGGAGGCGGTGCTGCGCGGCATGGTCGCCGACGACAGCCAGCCGGTCCATCGCATCGACCTGCTGGATGCGCACGAGCGCGCGGCCATCGTGGAAGGCTTCAACGAAAGCCACGCCGCCGCCGCCGAACCGGTGCTGGTCCACGCGCTCATCGAAGCGCAGGCCGCGCGCCGGCCCGATGCGCAGGCGATCGAATACGCGGGCGAGAGCCTCAGCTACGCCGAGCTCAACGCCCGCGCCAACCGGCTCGCCCACCACCTGCGCGCGCTCGGCGTGAGGCCCGATGACCGCGTTGCGATCTGCGCCGAGCGCAGCCTGGCGCTGGTCGTGGCGCTGCTGGCCACGCTCAAGGCCGGTGGCGCCTACGTGCCGCTCGACCCGGTCTATCCGGACGAGCGCCTGGCGCACATGCTCGACGACAGCGGTGCGGTCGTGCTGCTGACCCAGCAGCGGCTGGAGGCGCGTCTGCGGACGCGGGAGCGCTGCGTGCGCGTGATGCTCGATGCGGCGCAGCCCGACTGGGCCCTGGCCTCGTCCGACAACCCGGACCCGGCCGCCGTCGGCCTCACGCCCGCGCACCTGGCCTATGTGATCTACACCTCCGGTTCGACCGGCACGCCCAAGGGGGTCATGGTCGAACACCGCAACGTGGCGTATTTCCTCGGGGCGATGGAGGCCTGCATCCACGGCCTGGCGCCGGATTGCCGGCGCGTGGCCTGGAACTCCTCGTTCGGTTTCGACATGGCGGTCAAGGCCTGGGGTCAGCTGGCGTACGGCCGCAGCGTGTTCCTGCTGCCCGAGGCGGCGCGGCTCGACGCGGAGGCGCTGCTCGGCTTCCTGGAAACGCATCGCATCGAGGTGATGGAGTGCACGCCCTCGCACCTGCGTCTGATGCAGGGCGCTGGCCTGCTGCAAGGGCGCGCGCCCAGCCTGCGCAAGCTGCTGCTCGGCGGCGAGGCGATCGACCCGGCCACCTGGGGCGCATTGGCTGCTGTCGACGAGCGCCTGTTCTTCAACATGTACGGCCCGACCGAGTGCAGCGTCGATGCCAGCTGCGGCATCGTCGACGGGCGCCGTCCGCACATCGGGCAGGTCATGCCGGGGGCGCGGATCTATCTGCTGGACGAGGCTGCGCAGCCGGTGCCGGTCGGTGTGGCCGGCGAGATCCACATTGGCGGCGCCGGCGTGGCCCGCGGCTACCTCGACCGCCCCGAGTTGACGGCTGAGCGCTTCCTGCACGATCCGTTCGCGGGCGGCGCCGAGGCGCGCATGTACCGCACCGGCGACCTCGGCCGCTGGCGCGAGGACGGCACCCTCGAATATCTTGGCCGCAACGATTCGCAGATCAAGCTGCGCGGTTTCCGCATCGAGCTCGGCGAGATCGAAGCGCGCCTGGCGCAGCAGGCGGGCGTGCGCGAGGCGGCGGTGATCGCGCGCGAGGACGTGCCTGGCGACAAGCGTCTGGTCGGCTACGTGGTCGGCACGGTAGACCCGGCGCAACTGCGCGCCGCTCTTGCTGCGCACCTGCCCGACTACATGCTGCCCTCGGCCTTCGTCGCGCTCGACGCTTTGCCGTTGACACCGAACGGCAAGCTCGACCGCAAAGCGCTGCCGCCGCCCGACGGGCAGGGCCTGGCCCTGAACCGCTACGAGCCGCCGCAAGGCGAGGTGGAGTGCGCCATCGCCGCGCTCTGGTCGGAACTGCTCGGGGTCGAACGGGTCGGCCGCCACGACAACTTCTTCGACCTGGGCGGCTACTCGCTGATGGTGTTCCAGGTCATCGAGGGACTGAAGCAGAAGGGCTACGAGGTCGCGCTGCAGGACGTGCTGCTGGCGCAGCAGCTCGACGCGCTGGCGGCGTTGATCGAGAAGCCGCGTGGTGGCGTCGCGCCTGCGCATGCGCAGTGGGTGACCCTCCGCAAGGGCGGTTCGCGTCGTCCGCTGGTGTTCGTCCACGAGCCCAGCGGCGAAGTGCTGTCGTACGAGCGGCTGGCACAGCACATCGATCCTGAAGTGGGCCTGTACGGCATCCGCGCTGACCGCGATGCGGTGCATGCCGAAAGTCGCAACGAGGATCTGGCCGCGGTCTATGTGCAGAGGATTCGCGAGGCGCTGCCGCAGGGGCCGTACCGCCTCGCGGGCTGGTCCGCCGGTGGCGTGCTCGCCTTCGAGGTCGCGCGGCAATTGCTCGCGGCGGGCGAACAGGTCGAGTTCCTCGGCCTGATCGACAGCTGGCTGCGCGGCGAGGGTGATCGCGGTGTTTCCGAACTGGGTGTGCACGACAGGAAGCTGCTGCTGGTGGCGTTCGCCGAGTACCACGGGCGCAAGCTGGAGGCAGCCGAGATCGAGCGCATCCTCGCCACCGAAGACGTCTCTGCGGCGATCGCGTTGGCACGCGGCGAGGGGTGGCTGAAGAAGGACATGAGCCCGGCCGAGTTCGACGCGCGCGCCGGGCTCTGGTTCAACCTGCGCGCCGCCGCGCATCGCTATTACGCGCAGCCGCTGGAGATCGACGCGCACCTGTTCGCGGCGCAGCCGGGCGATGCGGGCGATCCGTCCAACGGGTGGAGCGGGGTGCTCGGCAATCGGCTGCAGGTGCATCCCATCGGTGGCGATCACTGGAGCATCATGATGAACGCCGGGCACGCCGGCCGGGTCGGCGGCGCGATCGCCTCGATCCTGACGCGCCTCGACGGCACGGCGCCGGACCCGCGCGACAGTGCCGCTCCGATCGCACCGGGTGCGGCGGTGACCATCCGCAGCGGCAGCGCGCAGGCGCGCAAGGTGTTCTGCCTGCCGGGCGCCGGTGCCAATGCCACCTCGTTCCTCGAGTTCGCTTCGCGCAGCCACGGCGATGCCGGTTTCATCGGCCTGGAGGCGCCTGCGCTGCTCGGTCGTGACGGCGAACCGCCAACGCTGCAAGCGGCGGCAGGGCGTTATGTGGCTGCGATCCGCAGCCTGCAGCCGGAAGGGCCCTACCACCTGATTGGCCATTCGTTCGGCGGCTGGGTCGCGCTGGAGGCGGCCCGGCAGTTGATCGATGCTGGCGCCACGGTCGCACCGGTGGTGCTGGTCGACACCGAGGCACCGCGCGCGGAAGGGCACGGCGATCGCGGCTACGCATTGCGCGAGTACCTGGCGCTGATCGCACTGCAGAGCGATCAGCGCCACGGGCTCGACGCCGGCGCCCTGGCTGCGTTGCCGCCGGCCGAACAGGCGCGGCCGATCTTCGAGGCGATGCGCCGCAGCCGCCTGTTGCCCACCAATGCGCGGCTGGAAGACTTCGTGCCGGTGTTGGAGATGTTCTGCCGCCAGTGCGCGATCGGTTATYGGCCCAAAGGCGCGTTCGGCGGCTTGGCGTTGTTGCTGCGCGCCGTCACAGACGAACCCATCGACCTCGATGCATGGCGCCTGCACGAGCCGCAACTGCGCAGCTTCGACCTGCCCGGCATCGACCACCTGTCGATCCTCAAGCCGCCGCATGTAGCTCGCGTGATCGAGATCGTCGGCCGCCACTGGTACCTGGGACGATGACCATGAGCGAGACCGCAACCGTCACGGAACCGCGCCACGCCGATGAAGGCATCGACAGCGGATTTCCGCATTGGGTCCACGCCGACGCTGGCTTGAGCGAAGGCGATGTGGCGGATGCCGAGACCTGGTTCGAACAAGCGATGCCGCACCTGGAGCCCGCGCTGCTGCGCGCCGGTGCACTGCTGTTCCGCGGCTTTCCCCTGCGCGAGGCCGAAGACTTCCGTCGCGCGGTCGCGGCCATGGCGCCGCAACTGCGCGGCTACGCAGGTGGCACATCGCCACGCAGCCAGGTGACCGAAGGCATCTACACCTCGACCGAATACCCGAAGCAACTGGAAATCCCGCTGCACAACGAGATGTCCTACAGCGTGCGCTGGCCGCAGCGGCTGTACTTCTTCTGCGCGACCGCACCGCAGACCGGCGGCGAAACGCCGCTGGCCGATTCGCGGTGCATCCTGCAGGCGATGCCGGCGCGGATCGTCGAGGCGTTCGAGCGCCGCCAGCTGATGTACGTGCGCAACCTGGCGCCGGCGCAATCGCGCTACAACGCCTGGAGCAAGGCATTCGAGACCCAGGACCGCGCGCAGGTCGAGGCCCATTGCCACGACATGGACATCGGCTGCGAATGGCAACCCGGCGGCGGCCTGCGCATCCACGAGCGGCGGCCGCCCACGCGCGTGCATCCGCTGACCGGCGAGCGGGTCTGGTTCAACCAGGTGCATCTGTTCCACGCCTCCAACACGCCGATGGCCAGCACCGTCGACGCGCGGATCGAGGCCGGCCTGCCGATGGCGGCGTACTACGGCGACGGCGGCCGGATCGACAACGCCACGCTCGCCAGCGTGCGCGAGGTGCTGCGCGCGCAGCGTCGCACTTTCCGGTGGCAGCAGGGCGATCTGCTGGTGGTGGACAACCTTCTCGCGGCGCACGGTCGGCTGCCGTTCGACGGGGCGCGCCGGATCCTGGTCGCGATGTCTTGAAATGAAACCTTGCTTTTTTGTTTGCCGCGTTGTGGTTGAAGTGCGTTGTTCAGGGCGCGATCCCGCCGACGGTGTGCTCTGCTCCGCGAATGTCCCCCGGCGCGGCCTAGGGCCGCAGGCCTCCTCCTTTATTTCGCTGCGCAGAGCACACCGCCAGCGTGATCGCTCAGCGCAGCGGTTGATCGGCCAGCACGAGAGCAGCGCTCATCGTGCACAGGGCACCGGGTGCTCCCCGCAGCGAAATAAAGGAGGAGCGAAGCGGGGGACATTCGCGGAGGGGAGTACCCGGTG
>NZ_JBFUHN010000107.1:0-17888 GCF_056402375.1 Variovorax sp. P4_B10
GCCCTGGCCTGTTCCGCCGTGTCGACCATCGGCACCAGGAGGTTCTTCGCGCCGATGTCGAGCAGTTGCTTGATGAGCGCGGTGTCGCCGTGGACCGCCCGCACGACTGGCTGGGCGGCGTGCGGCGCCACGGCCTGCAACGCGGCCAAGGTCGAGCGCAGGTCGTTGGGCGCGTGTTCGCCGTCGACCAGCAACCAGTCGAAGCCGGCGGTTGCGCTCACCTCGGCCATGTAGGGGTCGGCCATCGACAGCCAGAGGCCGATCTGCGGTCGGCGCGCGGCCAATGCTGTCTTGAAGGCGTTGTGGGCAGGCATGAGGGGCTTTCTGTCAGATGGGAGGGAGAGGGAAAGCGGCATCTGGAAAAAAGTCAGCTCACGATGCCGAGGTGCCAGGGCACGAACTCGTGGTCGCCCAGGCCCAGCGCTTCGCTCCGGGTCTGTTCCCCGGAGGCATGGCGCAGGATCTGCTCGAAGATCTGCTGCCCCAGTTCGGCCACCGTGAGTTCGCCGTCGATCACCGCGCCGCAGTTGATGTCCATGTCCTCTTCGAGGCGTTTGAACATCGGCGTGTTGCTGGCCAGCTTGATCGTCGGCGCCGGCTTGCTGCCGAACATCGAGCCGCGCCCGGTGGTGAAGCAGATCAACTGCGCGCCGCTGGCGATCTGCCCGGTGACTGCCACGGGGTCGTAGCCCGGCGAATCCATGAAGACGAAGCCGGCCTGGTCGATGGGCTCCGCGTACTCGTACACGGCCTGCAGCGGCGTGGTCCCGCCCTTCATGGCCGAGCCGAGCGATTTCTCGAAGATGTTGGCCAGCCCGCCAGCCTGGTTGCCATGCCCGACCACGCCGTTGAACTGCGCGTTCTGGCCGGCCGCGTAGCGTTCCCACCAGGCCAGCCGGTCGAGCAGCTTCTGGCCGACCTCGGGCGTGACCGCGCGCCGTGTCAGCATGAACTCGACGCCGTGGATCTCGGGTGTTTCGGAAAGGATGGCGGTGCCGCCGTGGCGCACCAGCACGTCCATCGCCGCGCCCAGCGCAGGGTTGGCCGTGATGCCCGAGAAGCCGTCCGACCCTCCGCATTCCAGGCCGATCTTGAGATGGTTGGCGCCGACGCGGGTGCGTTGTGCGGCGTTGGCCTCGGGCAGCATTTCTTCCACGGCCCGAATGCCGGCTTCGATCGTCTGCCGGGTGCCGCCCACTTCCTGCATCACCATCGTGCGCATGAGGCGGCCCTGCGCGAGCCCCTGGGAGTCGACCAGTGCATCGACCTGGTTGCGCTCGCAGCCCAGGCCCACGATCAGCACGCCCGCCAGGTTGGGATGGCGCGCATAGCCCGCCAGGGTCCGGCGCAGCACGTCGAAATGCTCGCTCGGCGAGGACATCCCGCAGCCGCTGGTCTGCGCGAAGGCGGCCACGCCGTCCACGTTCGGAAAGGCCGCCAGGCGTTCGGGCGTGAAGTGCGCCGCGATGCGCTTGATGACGGTGGCCGAGCAGTTGACCGACGACAGGATGCCGATGAAGTTGCGCGTGCCGACGCGGCCGTCCGCGCGCACGAAACCCATGAACGTGGCGCGCTCGGCGTCGGGCACGTAGGCCACCGGACGCACATCCTGGCAAAAGGCCGGGTCGCGGTAGGAGTCCAACAGCGTGAGGTTGTGGCTGTGCACATAGTCGCCCGCCTCGAGGTCGCGCGAGGCCACGCCGATGACGGTGTCGTACTTCTTCACCTGCTCGCCGGCTGCGATGGCGCGCGACGCGATCTTGTGGCCCGCGGGAATCTGCGCACGCGCGCGCACGCCGAACTCGGCAATCGTTTCGCCCAGGGCGATCGGGGTCTTGGCAACCAGCACGTTGTCGTGCGGATGCAGGCGAAGCAGGGGGCTGTCAGTCATGAGGGGCATGCATGGAAGGCATCGAAGGAGGGCGGCGGGGTGGAGCCGTTCAGCCCTTTTCCATCAGTTCCTTGAGGTTGAGTCTGCGGATCAGGTCCGTCTCCTGCCGATAGACGGTTTCGACGTACTTCTGGTAGTCGGGTCCGTCCTGGTACATGACCGGCGCGTCGATGCTGTCGGCGACCTTCCTGAATTCTTCGCTGTGGACGGCGACACGGAATGCATCGCGCAGCTTTTTCTCCACCGCCGGCGGCAGCCCGCGCGGTGCGCCGATGCCGTTGGGTGCTTCCACCACCACGTCGTAGCCGAGCTCCTTGAGCGTCGGCGTGTCCTTGAAGCGCGGCGTGCGTGCTTCTCCCCAGGTCGCGAGCAGGCGCAGCTTGCCGCTTTCCACGTGGGGTGCCCAGGAGCTGCTGTCGGCGAGCATGTCGACCTGTTCGCCCAGCACGTCCTGCAGCGCGGCGGAACCGCCCTTGTAGGCGATGGCGTTGAACTTCACGCCGGCCGCCTGCGCGAACTGCTCCATGCCGACATGGGTGGCCCCGCCAACGCCGGCGTGGGCATAGCTGATCGCGCCCGGCTTGGCCTTGGCTTGCGCCACCATGTCCCGCAGCGACTTGAACGGCGAGCTGGCCGGCACCGCAATGCCGAAGGTCTGGCCCGAGGTGCGAGCCAGGTAGCTCAGGTCCTTGAGCGGATTGATCTGGACGGTGCCGATCTGGGCGAAGCGCGTCACGGAGATCGGAATCTGCCCGATCGTGTAGCCGTCGGGCCGGGCGGAAGCCAGGGCCTTGGTGCCGATCATGCCGGAGGCGCCGGCCCGGTTTTCCAGCGCGATGGGCTGCCCGAGTTCCCGCGCCGCGATCTGGCAGATGGCGCGCATCGAACGGTCCGCGGTGCCGCCCGCGGGCCACGGGCAGATGAAGGTCAGGGGACGATCGGGGTAGTCGGCCGCCAGTGCGCGAACGGGGGCGGTGGCGAGTGCGGCTGCGCCGAGGCCACCCAGCATCAATTGACGTCGCCGCAGGGAGCGATGGAAGGTCATGGTTGTCTCCGACGATTTGTAGTTCGATGAAAGCAGCTTGCATTCTTCAGTAGACAATCATTGCAATCCAATGAAATAGCGGACTCTCTTCATAGCCATTGGGTTATGTAGAGGAAAACCGAAAGCACCCCGATGACCCAGATCGATCGCGTCCTGCGTTCCAACCTCAAGCTGCGCCACCTGCAGATGCTGGTGGCGCTCGACCAGTTCCGGCACCTCGGCCGTGCGGCCGAGTTCCTGTCGGTCACCCAGCCCGCGGTCTCCAAGTCGCTGGTGGAAATCGAGCGGATGTTCGGCCTCGCGTTGTTCGAGCGCTCCACGCGCGGGACCGTACCGACGCCGTACGGCGACAGCGTGGTGCGCTTCGCGCGGTCGGTGCTCGCCGACTACGACCGCACGCGCGACGAGATCGCCGCAGTCGCCAGCGGTGCCGCCGGGCGCACCAGCGTGGGCGCGATGGTGGTGGCCATGCCCGTGCTGATGGCGCGCGCGGTCGAGCTGCTCAAGGCACGCTCGTCGCAGACCACGGTCCTGGTGGAGGAGGGCGACCTCACGCGCCTGTTGCCCAAGCTGCGCCTGGGCGAGCTGGACCTGTTCGTCGGGCGGCTGGAGCCCGGCTACGCGGCGCCGGACCTCGAAACGGAGGCGCTCCATGCCGAACCCATGGCCGTGGTGGTGCGGCCCGAGCATCCATTGACCTCGAAGCGCCGGCCGAGCTGGGCCGACCTCGCGAAGGAGTCCTGTGTGATGCCGCCGCCCTGGGCATCGCTGCGCGTCAAGCTCGACCAGATGTTCTTTCGCGATGGCGTGCATCCGCCGGCCGACATCATCGAGTCGGCGTCTTTCCTGGCGCAGATCAGTTTCCTGCGGCAACGCGATGCGGTGGCATTCATGGCGCGCTCGGTGGCGCGGCACTTCCAGCAGCAGGGCATGCTGAAGGTGCTGCCGCTCAAGGTGCCGATCGATCTGCCGCCGGTCGGCCTCATCATCATGCGCGGCCGCAGGCGCACGCCCAGCACGCAGCAACTGATCGAATGCCTGCGACGTGCGGCCAGGGTAAAGTCCGAGCGGTAGGCGCCGGCTTTCGGCCGTGCGCTTCGCGTTCAGTGCTGCCGGCCCAGGGGCATCCAGTCAAAGGCTGATGTTCTTCCTTGTGCGCGGCTTTCGCGGAAGCAAGGCCTTGATGCGCTGGCGAAGCAAGGCTGGCGGCACCGCTGGGGTCATCTGCAGCATTTCCATGCACCGATCCATGCGCCCGGGCCGCTCCAGCAGCGCATCGGCCGCCCGGGCGAGATCCCTGTCGATGCTCTCCCCGTACGCCTGCCGGGCTTTGCCGGCTGCGCACTGAAGCAGCGCGGTGCCGGGCTGCATCATGGCCAGATCGATGAGGTCGCGGCTGAATACGCTGTCGTCGGCCCAACGATCCGAATTGGCCAGCAGCTTGCTCGCAGCCAGATCCAAGGGTGTGAGGGTGGCGATGCCGCAGACCCGATCGGCCGCTCCCGGTGCTTCGAGTTCCATGCGGGCTTCGAGCACGATCTCGAACTTGATTTCGATGTCTTCCATGCGCACGGAGGTGCGAATGCCATATTGGTCGGCGCGAACCTCGCGAGCCTGCAGCAGTTCGGCACCTTCACGGACGAGCGGGCGCAAGCCGTCGCCGCTCGTCAACAACTGACGCAGGCTGCGATAGCCCCCCATGTCCGACACCAGGAAGTCGATGTCCACCGATTCGCGGTACTCGCCAAAGCGAAGCGCGATGGCCGTGCCGCCGCCGAACAGGCAATGGTTGTCTGCGAGCAAGGCCGCATCCAGGGTGGCCAGTGCCTCGGCGACGCGGCGATGGTGGGCGCGTTCAAACATCCAGCGGCTTTCGTCCGAGCGTGCGTGCCAGGTCATGCAGCAACTGCTGCTCGCGTGGGTCCAGCGCAGACGGATCGGCGTGGCGCCAATTCCGTTCATAGATGCCCCAAGCCTCTTGCGCAGTGAGCTCTGCATCTGGAGGCAACTGCCATGCGAGTCGCCGCAGTTGTGCGTGGTCGGCAATTCGCACGGTCTTCTGGGGTGGCGGCGGGTTTGCCGGCGCCAACCCCGCGGAGGCGATCACGTCGACGTCCAGCCCCAGTGCTGCCAACGCGTTCATGTAGGCGCCCATCGTGACGGACGGTTCGCCTCGCTCAATGCGATGCAGCGTCATGCGCGACATGCCGGCGGCTTCGGCCGCCGTCGTGGCGGAAACCTTGAGGGCCTTTCGCCGGGCGTGGATATGCCGGCCGAAGGCTTCAAGGCGTTGGCCGGCTCCTGCAGAAATGGGAGGGGCGGTGGATGGCATATGTGTATCTCATATTAGGCATTTTTCAATAAATGTCCACTATGAGATGCGTTATATGCTTTCTCGAATCGCACGCTTGAGCCCGATGTCTTTGTCGATGACGGGCATCGGTCGCACGTCCACTGAGGAGGGGCCGTGTCACCTGCCGTGTGAGGATTGGCCGTCGCGTTCTGTCTCGTGAGCTTCTCGTGCGGCCACCGAAGCGGCTTCGATGACCCGGAACTGGAACGCGACCTCGTGAAGCTCTCTCTCCAGTTCGCTTCGATTGGCGGAGCCTTCAGGAAGCGGGGCCGAACCGTCGCTCGAATGCGATTCCAGGCGCACGCCCAGCGTGCGCGTCAGGTCCGAGAACGCGGTGGAAGCATCCCGTGCTGCCGCGCGAAGCACCTGCACTGCACTGCGAATCTGTGAGTCGTAGCTTGCCATCGCTTCTCGAATGCTGACTGGGGTGAGCGGCGGAACAGTCGAGGCTTCGTGAGGCGAACGCTCGTAGGGGGATCGTTCGGATTCAATCATGTGACGATTGTTGATGACAAGTTCGGCTGGGTGAAGCGCACCCGGGATTTCCCTTTCGAAGCGCTCCGCTATTCCGGGCGGCGCCGGCCTGCGACTGCTGCGGGAGTTTTCATGGCGCGCTGGGTGTCGCGTTCGCCAGGTGGCGAATCTGATCGAAGTCGAGTCCGTCGAGTGCCTGGCGCAACGCCTTGACGAACGCCGCATGATTCGGGTCCGATGCAAGCCGGCTCGCCATGTCGTGCAAATCGGTCCATCGGCCATCCCGTGCCAGCGATTCCAGCTCCGAGCGCACGCTGGCTGGCAGCGGTGCGATCTCGGGGATCGGTGCCCTCGCGCGCTGGGGGCGCGCGAAGGGCGCCTTGCGTGCCGTGTCGCTGGCCGGTGCAACGGCCGAAGGCAGTTCATTCTCTTGCGCAGGGTCGACCAGCACCGAAAAGCGCAGCCGGGTGCCAAGGTGCCGGCGACTGTCGAGGGCCAGCTCCCCGCCCATGTGCTCCACGATCCGCCGCGCGATGGCCAGGCCCAGTCCGGAGCCTTCGGCCGTCGCATCGGCCTGGGAAAACGAACGGAAGACGCGGCGCTGATCCTTCTTGTCGATACCGATTCCGCTGTCCCACACCTCGATGCTCAGGCACCACCGGTCGCCCGCCGGAAGGGTCTCGATCCGAAGGCCCATTTGTCCATCGCGCGTGAACTTGGCGGCGTTCGAGAGGAGGTTCAGCAGCAGTTGCTGAAAGCGCTTGCTGTCGAGGCGCACGGCGGGTGGCAGCGCTCCCCGAAGCTCGAGGGCGAATTGGTTGTTCTGGCGCTGCGCGAGCATGGAGGCGTACTGCGCGAGGTCTTCAACGAGCGCCGGCAGGTGCACCGGCCTGGCATCCAGCGCGAGCGGCAACAGTTCGCCCTTGGCGAATTCGAGCAGATCGTCGACGAGCGCGAGCTGGTAGTTCGCACTGCGCTCGATGGCGTCCACCTGAGACGCGGATGCCGGGTCGTTCCGCAGGATGCGGGCGTGCCCGATGATCGTGGCCAGCGGCGCGCGCAGATCGTGGCTGATGTAGGCCATGAGCCGCGTCTGCTCGCGCGCCCGGTGTTCGGCTTGTTCGAGCGCGGCGTTGAGCGCGCGGGTCTTGCGTGTCACTTCGGCCTGCAGCCTCTGCTGCTCGTGCGCCTGCCACTGGACCAGCTTGCGCTGTGCGTCATGCCGTTGGCGCGACAGGTGGTGAGTCCATGCGGCGAGCACGACCAACCCGACCAGCAGGCCGGGAAAGCCCAGGACGTAGGCATCGAACCCCGGGATCGCGTGCGCCGGAAGGGCGAGCTCGGTGAGCCGCAGGCACACGCCCAGGGTGACCGCCACCATCACCGGAAAAGCCAGCCTGCCTCCCGGCCCGCCCCGGCGCATGTAGACGAAACTGCTGGCCGCCAGCGTGAGCACCAACACGACTGCGCTGAGGGTGCCCGCTCGGGCGAAGGCCCCATAGTCGCCCACCCATGTTCCCAGCAGCACCAGCGCCTGCACGCCGGTCAACGCGACCAGCAGCGGCATCCCCGGCGGCCGCACCGGGCTGCCGCGCGACAGCGCATGAAGGTAGATCACCATGTTTAGCACGCAACAGCCGGCGGTGACGCCTGCCGCGCGGTAGCTCCACTCGGTGCTGTCCGGCCAGAGCACCATCCGCGTGTAGCCTCGGTAGGTGGCCTCGTAGAGCGCGACCAGTGCGAAGCCCAGGCCCTGCGAAGCCATCGCGATGTTCCGGGATATGGCCCAGATCGCCAGCGAATACACGGCGAGCACGAGCAGTCCGCCGATCAGCAGGCCGTCGATCAGTGCCCGGCTGCTTTCCGTGACCCGCCAGGTGTCCGCGCTGTGCAGAAAGGGAGCCAGCTTGATGCTGCTGTGGCTTTGCACGCGAACCAGGACGCGTGCCAGTTCGCCTGGACGCAGGTCGAGCGCGAGGGTGGGAACGCGGTCGGCATGGGGGTTGGCACGGACGGAGACGCCTGCGGTCGTGACCTCCCATCCCGCTGTCGGCGAGGCGCCTTGCGCGTCGCGCTGGACGTGGAAGTCGACGTGCTGGAGCCACGTGGTGTCCAGCAGCAGACGCAGGGGCAGGACCGTGGCACCGTCGTTCTTCAGCGTGAGGCGCAACCAGAACGCCGAGTTCGAGAAGCCCTGCCGCATCCGCGCGGCCGTGCCCGGCACGAAGCCGTCCCGCGAACCGCTTTCCCGCGCCGCGACCTCCTCGCGCGAAAGCAGCGCGCCGCGATCCTCGAGCAACTCGACCTTGTCATCCAGGGAGAGGGGGAGGGCCTGCGTGCCATCGAGCCGCAGCGTGGCGGCAGGGGAGGGCACCGCCCACGCGCAAAGCGCCGCGCACAGACACAGGGCGGCCGCGCCGCGGATGAAAGCCACGGCCCTCAGGCCTCCGACGTCGAGTCGACTGCGGCGTTGGCGGCGGATGCGCTCCGGTAGCGCGCGGGGCTGGTCCCGAAGCGTTCGCGGAAGGCCGTCGAAAAATTGGCGGCCCCCGAAAAGCCGACTGCATGCGCCACTTCCTCGACGCTGAGCGCCGACTCGCAGAGCAGGCGGCGCGCCTTCGCCAGCCGGGCTTCGCGCACGAACTCGAAGACCGAGCGGCCCATGTGCTCCCTGAAGACGCGCGACAGCCGTTTTTCGTGCGTTCCCAGGCGGGAAGCCAGTTCGCCCAGCGCGGGCACGTCGGCGAGATCCGACATGACGAGCCGTTCGGCCGCCCGTGCGATGACCCGGTCCGGGCCCTGCTCCGTGACCTCCTCGGTCGGCTCTGCGGCGGGTGCCGGGGCCCGTGCTGCGCACTTGCTGCTGGCCAGCGCCAGGTGCACGGTGACGCGCGCCAGCACTTCGGCCGGCTCGTACGGCTTGAGGATGTAGTCGACGGCACCTTCCCTCAGGCCGGTCAGCCGCTCTTCGAGCGAACTGGAGGAGGTGACGAAGATCACCGGAATGTGCGCCGTGCTGCGGTCGGCCTTCAGCAGCCGGCAGGTGGCGAATCCGTCCGTGCCGCCCATGCGAACGTCCAGCAGGATCAGGTCCGGCTGCAAGGCGGTCGCCCTCCGGTATCCCTGCATCGCGTCGAAGGCGAGGCTGATGCGGTGATCCTCGCCGCGCAGGGCGGCCAGAAGGAGCTGCAACTCGTCGATGTTGTCGTCGATGAGAAGGATGTGCGCTCGCCGGGGAGGTTGGGATGACCAGTAGGACATTCGGTGGAGCGTAGGGCCGCGCCGCATAAATCAATGTGAACAAGTTCACATTACGTTGCAATCGTAAACAAATGTCACCTCAGACAAAACATTTGTCCTGAATCCCAAAAGTCGGGTTGACCCCCCCGCCGAAGAATCCCGCTCTTTCCTGGACACCTGCGCCGCATTCCGCCGCGCCGCTCACACACGGTGCCAGGGCCATCAGAGCCAATAACGAGGGACGGGATGCCCAACACCCCACCGAATCTGCCGGACGCGAAAGCGCTGCGCGACTTCTTCAGCATGGCACGCCAGGCGCTTCGCCGGCGGCTGGCGCGGATGCCCGCGCTCGTCGGCGTGCCGCTTGCGGGCCTGCTGATCGGCGTGGCCGCCCATGCCACACCGCAGGTTTCCAGCCTGGTGCACGTGCCCGACATCCTGCCGGCGGGCGGCACGGTCACCAGCACGGTGACCATCGCCGACAGCGACAGCCTGTCCATCGGCGCGCCGGGCACCTCCTTCACCTACACGATCCCGGCCAATTCCACCTACATGGGCACCGGCAGCGTGCCGGTGGGCAACTGCAGCTCGACCGTGGCCGTGGGCGCCGACGGGCCGGGCACGCTCACCTGTTCGGGCATCACGCTGGCGGCCGGGCAATCGCGGGCTTTCGAGGTGCTGCTGCGCACCCGTACGCAGGGCACGCTGAGCGTCACGGCCACCCCGGCGGGCGGCGGTTCAAGCGAAACCAAGACGATCACCGTGAACCAGGGCGCCGACGTGGCGATCGCCATCACGGCGCCAGCCACCGCCTCCAGCGGTGCCACGGTGCCGATCGTCTTCACGCTGACCAACAACGGGCCCGACGCCAGCACGGGCTCGACGCTGACGTACAACATTCCCACGGGACTGTCGGTTTCCGGCAGCGGCCTGCCCGCAGGCTGCGCCATCAGCGGCAGCCAGTTGAGCTGCACCGTGGGCGGTCTCGCACTCAACGGCACCCGGACGATCACGGTCAACGGCGTGGTCACCGCGGCCGCGGGCTCCACGATCACGCACCAGCCGGCGGTGGCGCCGGCCGGCGCCATCGGCGATGGCGTGCCCGAGAACAACAACGCGACCGCCAACACCTCCGTCACGGCGGGCACAGTGCTCACCATGGCCAAGAGCCATGACGGCGGCCAGTTGCTCGTGGGCCAGCGCTTCAACTTCACGCTGGCGCCGCGCTTCAGCGGCAGTGCGCCCACCGGCGTCACGCTCACCGACACGCTGCCGGCCAACTTCCAGATCGCCGGGGCGGTCTCCGCCGCGGCCGGCTGGAACTGCTCGGTCGCCGGCCAGACGGTGAACTGCACGCGCTCGAACATCGGCAGCGGGGGCGCAGACGTCGCGCTCGACAACATCGTCATTCCCGTGATCGCCATGACGGCCGGCACGGGCGTGGTCAACCAGGCCACGGTGAGCGCCACCGGGCCGGTCGCCACATCGGCCACGGGCAGCGCGCCGGCCGACGTGGCGACCTCCGCCACCGACTTCCGCGCCGACAAGCGCCGCGGCTGGCCGCAGAACAACGTGCCGGTCGGACAGGCGTTCGACTACCAGGTCGGCGCCACCAACCTCGGCGGCACGCGCCTGCTGGCGAACAGCACCATCAACCTGGTCGATGATCTTCCGGCCGGCGTGCACATCAACAGCGTGACGCCGAACGGCTACACCTGCACGATCACCAAGGGCGGCGCCACCGTCGCGGCGCCGGTCGACGGGCCGGCCACGGTGAACTGCACGCGCACCCTCGCGGCCGACATCGGCGTCGACACCTCGAGCGGCAACAGTGCGCGCAATGCCGGCTACGTGATCGTGAATGTCACCATTCCGGCGGTCCCGGCGGGCAACGCCCCGATCGTCAACAGCATGTGCGTGAACGTCGCACTGCCCGCCAGCGCACCCACCTCGGGCGCCGACCCCGACGCCAACACCGGCAACGACTGCGTGAGCCTGGGCACCGGCGTGGACGACACCGCCAACTATGCCAACGTCACCGTACTGAAGCGCGTGGTGGGCGTGGGCAGCAGCGCCGCCAACCGGCAGACGGCGGGCCAGGCGATCACCTGGGAAATCGAGGTCGTCAACAGCGGTCCCTCGGCAGCGCAAAACGTTGCGGTGAGCGACATCTTCCCTCAGGTGCTGGGTGCGGGCACCGTGACGCAGGTACCCAACGGCGCCACCTTCGGCGGCACCTGCGCCTTGCCCGCCGCTTCGGGCGGCGCCGGCAACCCGTCGCTTTCGGGCTGCAGCATCACGGCGCTGCCGGTCTGCCGCGCGAGCACCGATCCCGTCACCGCGGTGCCGCTGTGCCCGGTGGTCCGTGTTGTCGCCACGCACTATGGCGACGGCGCCTCGGCCAGCGACAACACCTTCAGTCTCGTCAACAAGGCGAGCGCCATCGCGGCCATGCCCGCCGACCCGGTGCTCGACGACGCCGGCCTGACCAACAGCGGCACGGCCACCGCGTACTTCAACGCCCTGGCCGATGTGACGGTGACCAAGACGGCCAGCCCCGGCTCGGTGCCGGTCGGCCAGCTGCTCACCTACACCCTCACGGCGCGCAACCAGTCCGTGCAGCAGGGCAGCTTCAGCCGCGCCTACGACGTGCGGGTGGTCGACACCCTGCCGGCGGGCCTGATGTTCATCTCGGCCACGGCAGCGGGCGGCGGCACCTGTCCGGTACAGCCCAACACCACGAACCCCACGGGCACCGGCACCACCAACAACCAGCTCGAATGCCGCTGGGGTTCGCTCACGCGCAACCAGCAGCAGACGGTCACGGTACAGGTGCGGCCGCTCTACGCGATCAATGGCTCGACCATTGCGAACACCGTCGGCATCAGCACCGCCACCGCGGAAAGCAACGCCGCCAACAACCAGGCGACGGCCAGCACTCCCGTGATCGCGCCCGTGTACGACCTCGTCGTGACCAAGCGCGACGACGTCGATCCGGTGAACGTGGGCGACGACGTCACCTACACCATCACGGTATCGAACAACAGCCCCTCGACGGCCGAGGCGGTTCGCCTGGTCGACAACCTGCCGTCCGCCGGGACCGGCGGCGAACCCGCCCCCACGTTCGTGTCGGCGAGTGCACCGGCAGGCATCATCATCCAGACACCCGCAGTCGGTTCGGTCGGCGGACAGATCGTGTTCACGATTCCGGTCCTGGGCGGCACCGGTTCCGCATCGACCGGGGAACCCAACACGCTGCAGTTCCAGGTGGTCCTGCGCGGCGTTTCGCGCGGCACCTTCCAGAACCGCGCCGCGGTCGACTTCTTCGATGCCTCGCGCAATGCCTTCGATACGAGCCAGGGCAACAACGCCGTGGCGGAGAACACCACGTTCCGCTTCAAGGCCGACGTGCAGGTGGTCTCCAAGGCGGCGGTCTCGCAGGGCACCGCCACGCCGCTCGCGACCGTGGCCATCGGCCAGAACTTCGACTGGCTCGTGCAGCTGCGCAACAACGGCCCGGACAGCGCCGAGACCACGAGCTTCACCGACACGCTGCCAGCGGGCCTGGTGCTCACAGGCACGCCCGTCTTCACGGTGACCGGCGGCACCTTCACGCCCGCTGCGCCTACCTGCACCGGCGCAGCCGGCGGGCAGAGCGTGAGCTGCGCCATCGCCTCGATGCCGGTCAACGGCACGGCCACGGTGCGCATTCCCGTGCGCACCACGGCCGGCAGCACGCCTGTCAACGGCACGCAGTTCACGAACCGCGCGCACCTGGTGACCACCGGCTCGGGCGACACCAACGGCGGCCCCGACCCGGACGCCGGCAACAACTTCAACGAAGGCAGCATCGCGGTGCAGAGCAGCGCGCTGAGCGGCCGCGTCTATGAAGACCTGAACGGCAACGGCCTGATCGACAGCGGCGAACCCGGCATTGCCGGCGTCACGATGCGCCTGACCGGCACCGACAGCCTGGGCAACGCGGTCACGCTGACCACGGTGACCGGCGCCAACGGCGACTGGGGCTTCACCGTGCCCGCGGGCACCTACAGCGTGGCCGAAGACCAGCCGGCGGCGTACCAGCCCGGCATCACGCGGGCCGGCGCCGTGACGGGCGCGGGCAGCACGCCCGGCACCGTTCCGGCGGGAACGTCGAACGGGCCCAACGGCTCGAACGCCAACCGCATCGACGCCATCGTGCTCGGCGCRGGCGGCACCTCGACGGCCAACAACTTCGGCGAAGTGCGCGCATCGAGCCTTGCCGGTCGCGTCTACCGCGACGCCGACTACAACGGCGCTGCGAGCGCCGGCGACCCCGGCATCGCGGGCGTCACCGTCACGCTCACCGGCACCGACATGTTCGGCAATGCGGTGTCGACCACCACCACCACGGCCAGCGGCACCGGCAGCTACGCCTTCAACAATCTCACGCCCGGCACCTATGTGGTGACCGAGACGCAGCCTGCAGCCTTTGCCGACGGCAGCGATGCAGCCGGCACGGCCGGCGGCACCGCGGGCAACGACACCGTGAGCGCCATTCCCCTGCGCTCGAACGTGAACGGCACCGGCTACGACTTCGGCGAGCTGCTCACCCGCATTCCGGTGCGCGTGTTCGTCGACGGCAACAACGACGGCGTGCCGCAGGCCGGCGACACGGGCATTCCCAACGTGGAGCTGCGCCTCACGGGCACGGACGCCGCGGGCAATCCGGTCAACATCCTCGCCGTGCCTTCGGGCGCAGCGGGAGGCTACGAATTCCGCAACGTGCCGCCCTCGGCACCCGGCGGCTACACCATCACGGAAACGCAGCCGGCCAACTACGCGCCGGGCAAGGCCAATGCCAACAGCCAGCCGGGCACGGCCCAGGGCGGCGGCAACAGCATCACCGGCGTCACCGTGGCCGGCACCAACCCGCCGCTGACGCAGGGCGAGTACTACTTCGGCGAGCTGCTGCCCGCCGGCATCTCCGGCCGCGTCTACTACGACCGCGACGGCAGCGGCGCGCAGGGCGCGCCAGCTACCGAGCCGGGCCTGGCGGGCGTGACCCTCACGCTCACCGGCACCGACGTCAACGGCCAGGCCGTGACGCGCACCGCCACGACCGACGCCAGCGGCGACTACAACTTCGCGAACCTCGCGCCCGGCAGCTACACCGTGACCGAGACGCGGCCGCAGGGCTACGAAGCCGGCATCACGCGCGCCGGCAACGTCAGCGGCGCCGGCAGCACCCCGGGCTCCGTGCCCACGGGCGGCAGCGGCGTGACGAACGGGCCCAACGGCTCCAACGCCAACGCCATCCAGAACATCGTGCTCGGCGCAGCGGGCGCGGGCTCGGCCGCCAACAACTTCTCGGCCGTGCGGCCGGCCAGCGTGTCGGGCTACGTGTACGCCGACGTCGCACCGTCGAACGGCACCCGCGACAGCGGCGAGCCCGGCATTGCGGGCACCACCGTGCGCGTCACCGGCACCGACTTCCTGGGCAACGCGGTCACGCGCACGGTGCAAGCCGCTGCCGATGGCCGCTACCTGGTCGACGCGCTGCTGCCCGGCACGTACCAGATCGACGAGACGCAGCCCGCCGGCGTGGCCGACGGCCCCGAGTCGCTCGGCACCGTGGGCGGCGCGCCGCGCGGCACCCTGAACCCCGGCAGCGTGAACGACCGCTTCGGCGCTCTCGTGCTCGCATCGGAAGAAGCGGGCATCGACTACAACTTCGGCGAGCGCGGCGGCCAGATCGCGGGCTGGGTCTATGTCGACGGCAACAACGACGGCATCCGCCAGGCCGGCGAGCCCGGCATTCCCGGCGTCACGCTCACGATCACCGGCCGCTCGGCCAGCGGGCTGGCGGTGAACGCCACCGCCGTGACCGATGCAACCGGCCGCTATGTCTTCACCGGCCTGCTGCCGGCCGACGCCGCGGGCTACACCGTGCGCGAGACGCAACCCGCCACCTATGCCGACGGCCTCGACGCGGTCGGAACGCTCGACGGCACGGGCAGCGGCACGCTGGGCAACGACGTGCTCTCCGCCATCGCCTACCGCGGCGGCAACGGCGACAACTACAACTTCGGCGAGCGCGGCGCATCGATCGCGGGCACCGTCTACAACGACGCCAACCGCAACGGCACGCGCGAGCCGCAAGACCTGCCGATCGCCGGCGTGACCATCACGCTCACCGGCACCGACGCCGCGGGCCAGCCCGTGACGCGCACCGCCGTCACCGGCTCCGACGGCCGCTACGAGCTGACCGGCTTGCCGCTGCCCGGCACCGGCGGCTACACGATCACCGAGACGCAGCCGAGCGGCTACGACGAGGGCATTGCCATCCCCGGCACGCTGGGCGGCTCGGCGCAGGGCACCAACCAGATCCGCGTGAACTTCACCACGCTGGCCACCAGCGGCACGGGCTACGACTTCAACGAGCACAGCAACCAGCCCGCGTCGCTGACCGGCACCGTGTGGTTCGACCAGAACCACAACCGCAGCCGCGAAAGCGGCGAGGGCCAGGGCGAAGGCTGGACCGTGGAGCTGATGCGCTGTGCCGACGGCGGCAACGCCTGCTCGGAAACCGCGGCCACCGTGCTCTACACCGTGACCACGGGCGCGGACGGCAGCTACCGCTTCGGCGACCTCACGCCCGGCGAATACCGCGTGCGCTTCCGCTCGCCCGACGGCCGCACCGTCGGCGGCGTGTGGCCCACCGATGCCGCGCAGAACGGCGCCAACGGCCCCTACCCCACGCCCCCCGCGAGCGACCCGCGCTTCTCGATCAAGGTGCGCGTGAACCCGGGTGCCAACGTGCAGCGGCAGGACCTGCCGTACGACCCGGGTGGCGTGGTGTACGACAGCGTGAGCGGCACACCCGTGCCTGGCGCCGTGGTGCGCCTCGTGGGCCCGCCAGGCTTCGACCCGGCGCAGCATCTGCTCGACGGACGCGACACCTACACCACCGGCCCCGGCGGCTATTACGACTTCTTCGTGCTGCCGGGCGCGCCGGCCGGCGAGTACCGCCTGGCGGTCACGCCGCCGGGCAGCTACCTGCCGTCGTCGATGTACCCGGCCGCGGCCGGCGGGCTCGGCACGCAGTCCTGCTCCGCGCCGGCGAACGGGCCCGCACCCGCGCAGACCAACCCCTGCGTGGTGAGCCCGGGCGCGGGGCTGGTGCCCGGCGCCGGCTACTACATGGCGTTCCAGATGCCGGGCGGCGGCGGCCAGCACGTGGTGGCCAACAACATTCCGCTCGACCCGTCGGATGCAACGCTCATCGAGCTGCGCAAGACCACCTCGAAGCTCACCGTGAAGAAGGGCGAGCTGCTGCCCTACCGCATCACGGCGCGCAACACGCGCAGCAACCCGGTGCCGGGCGCGGCCGTGGTCGACACGCTGCCGCCGGGCTTCCGCTACGTGCAGGGCTCGCTCACCGTGCGCACGATGCCGGGCGGCGTGGCGCTGCCGGTGGTGCCGCAGATCAACGGCCGCCAGGTCGTGGTGCCCGGCCAGAACTTCGCGCCCAACGAGACCAAGGAATACCTGATGGTCGCGGGCGTGGGGGTCGGCGTGGGCGAGGGCGAGTTCGTCAACCAGGTCATCGCCACGCAAGGCGTGGGCGGACGCGTGCTGTCCAACCTGGCCACCGCCACGGTGCGCGTGGTGCCCGATGCGCTGTTCGACTGCACCGACGTGATCGGCAAGGTCTACGACGACAAGAACGCCAACGGCTACCAGGACGAAGGCGAGCCTGGCCTCGCGAACGTGCGGATTGCCACGGTCAACGGCGTGCTGGCCACCACCGACGCCGAAGGTCGCTACCACATCACCTGCGCCGCCATTCCGAAGGACGGCACCGGCAGCAACCTGGTGCTCAAGCTCGACGAACGCACGCTGCCTTCGGGCTACCGCACCACGAGCGAGAACCCGGCCGCCGAACGTGCCACGCGCGGCAAGGTGCTGAAGGTGAACTTCGGCGCCACTGTGCACCGCGTCGTGCGGCTCGCGCTCCAGGGCGCGGCCTTCGACGACGGCAGCGCCGCGCTGCGCGCTGGCTTCGTGCCCGAGCTCGATCGCACGGTGAACGTGCTGGCCGAGAAGACCGCGGTGCTGCGCCTGGCCTACCGGGCCGCGCCCGGCGAAGCCGAAGCGCTGGGCCGCCAACGCACGGACGCGGTGAAGGCCGCCGTGCTCTCGCGCTGGAAGCAGTTGGGCGAACAGCGCGCGAGCCGCAAGGAGCCGCCGCTCTTCAACCTGGACATCGAAGTCGAGCTGGTGCCTGCCACCACGCCCGCGGTGCAGCCATGACGCAAGGACGAGTGAACGCCATGAAAAGCACCCCGACATCGAAGAACCCGTTCAAGCGAGCCGACATGAGAAAGCTACCCAAGCGCATCGCCCTCGCGGGCGCGGTCACCGCCGCCTGCATGACCATGGGCCTTGCCGCGGCGCAGGACACCGAAGTGCGCGGCCGCATGCGCGACCATGCCGCGGCCGACCCGCGCGCGGCCGATATCGACGGCACGCGGCACCTGCCGCGCAGCAGCGAGCGCGAGTTGCCCAAGGCCACCTTCGTGCTCGGCGACGCACGCGAGCCGGTGGTGGCTCCGGCAGCGGGTGCTGCACCGGCTGCCGCTCCCGCCACGGAGCGCAGCGATACCGAAACCCCGCAATTCGCATCGGGCTCCGATCTGCTCGCTCCGGCGGACCGGGCGCAGCTCGACCGCATCGCCGACCAGGTGAAGGGCCGCGGCAAGCTGCGCTTCGAGATCGTCGGCCATACCGACGCGCAAGCGCTGAGCGCCAGGTCGCGCGAGCGCTTCGCCGACAACCACGCACTGGGCCTGGCCCGCGCGCAGCAGGTGGCGCGCTATCTCACGCAGCGCCTCGGCCTGCCC
>NZ_JBFUHN010000108.1:0-17547 GCF_056402375.1 Variovorax sp. P4_B10
GCTCTGCTCCGCGAATGTCCCCCGGCGCGGCCTAGGGCCGCAGGCCTCCTCCTTTATTTCGCTGCGCAGAGCACACCATCGGCGTGATCGCTCAGAGCACTGGTTGATCGGCGGCGAACCAGCAGCGTGCCCTCGTGCACAGGGCACCGGGTGCTCCCCGCAGCGAAATAAAGGAGGAGCGAAGCGGGGGACATTCGCGGAGGGGAGCACCCGGTGGCCTGTGCACGCACCCCGAACACATGCCCACCGCACGAACAAAGATCAGACCGGCGTGGTGCCGATGTCAGGCTCTCGCACGCCGAAGGGCTTTCCGGGCAGCGGAATGAACTCGGTCTCGCCGGGCACATGGCCCATGCGTTGCGCAGCCCAGGCAGACCCGGCTTCGAGGATGCGCTCGCGGCGGCTGGAGACGAAGTTCCAGGTGATGTAGCGCGGACCGTCGAGCGGCTCGCCGCCGATCACCATCAGCCGCGCGGCAGTGTCGGAACTCAGCACCGCGCCCTGCCCGTCCGGCAGCACCGCCATGGTGTGCGCGGGGATCGGCTCGCCGTTGACGCTCGCATCGGCATCGACGACATAGACGGCCAGCTCGGGCGCCAGTGCGGGCAGTTCGAAGCGCCCGCCTGCCGGCAACGCAATGTCGAGGTAAACCGTCTGCGCCAGTGTCTTGACGGGCGAGCGTTGGCCAAAAGCCTCGCCCACCAGCACGCGCACCGCCACGCCCTGCTCCACCACTTCGGGGATGGCGCTGGCCGGCGTGTGCTCGAAGCTCGGCTCGGCCTCTTCATGCGCCTGCGGCAGGGCGGCCCAGAGCTGCAGCCCGTGGTTCACATAGGTGTCGGCCTTGAGGCGGTCCGGCTTGCGCTCGGAGTGCACGATGCCGCGCCCCGCGGTCATCCAGTTGATGGCGCCGGGCAGGATTTCCTGCACGCTGCCGAGGCTGTCGCGATGCATCATCGCGCCCTCGAAAAGATAGGTTACCGTGGAGAGGCCGATGTGCGGATGCGGCCGCACGTCGTGCTCGGTGCCGGGCTGCTCGGTGGCCGGCCCGAAATGGTCGAAGAACACGAAGGGTCCGACCGAGCGGCGCTGCGCCGCCGGCAGCAGGCGTCGCACCTTGAAGCCGCCGCCGAGGTCCTTGTCGTGCGGTTGAAGCAGCTGGGTCTGGGCGGTGGTGTCGGTCATCGTGGGCTCCGTGGGTGACTGGGTTTTATCCGCGTGATCTTGCCACTGTGGCAATACGCTCGCCGAATGCCCTTGCAGTGTCGAAGTCGCCCTTGAACATTTCCGCCGGGCTCGCATCCGAAGGCGACTGCGTCAGCAGGCCGCCGTAGCCGCCCATGTAGTTCATCGCGTCGCGGGTCGCCGCCTTGTTGTTGGTCGGCAGGATGCCCATGCTGACCCAGATGCCGCCGTGCTGCATCGCGAGCGTCCACAGGTAGGTCATGGTCGTGACCTTGTCGCCGTTCATGGTGGCGCTGTTGGTGAAGCCCGCGAAGAGCTTGTCCTTCCAGCCCTGCGTGTACCAGACCTTCGACGACGCATCGGCGAACTTCTTGAACTGCCAGCTCACGCCGCCCATGTAGGTGGGCGAGCCGAAGATGATCGCGTCGGCCGTGGCGAGCGTCTCCCAGCCGCCCTGGGGCAGGTTGCCATCGGCGTCGATGGCGAGCAGTTGCGCGCCGGCGCCATCGGCCACGGCCTGCGCCACGCGCTGGGTGTGGCCGTAGCCGGAATGAAAAACGACAACGATGTTTGCCATTGGGTGATTCTGCCGGGTTGAAGGTGGTCAGTGATGGTGAATGCCTTTTCGCTGAACACCGAGGAACCGGCTTTGCCGGGCCTCCGGTGTTGCCCCCGGTGAGGGGGTGGGCGAAGCGACACGAAGTGCGCGAAGCCTGGGGGAGAGCCTACTTCTTGTCGATGCTGAAGCGGCCCGGACCGAAGGCGGCGAAGGCGAGCAGGCCACCGGCGATCGCGATGTTCTTGTTGAAGTTGATCTGCTGCATCATCTTCATCGCTTCGGGCGCCGACCAGTACTTGTGGAAGAACAGCGCGGTGGCCACGGTGAAGATCGCCATCACGACGGCGGTCCACCGGGTCTTGAAGCCCAGCAGCAGCACGATGCCCAGGCCCAGCTCGACGATGATGGCGATCGCAGCGCCCACTTCCGGCAGCGGCAGGCCCACCGACGTGATGTAGCCGACGGTGCCGCCGAAGCCCATGAGCTTGCCGATGCCGGCCGGGATGAACAGGTAGGCGGCCAGGATGCGGCCGATCAGCGCCAGCGTGTCCTGGGCTGCGTTGGGGGTGGTGGTGGTTGCAATTGCCATGGTTGAAAACTCCTCGGTTGTTGAAGTGAAGGGAACAGAAAAAAACAAAGCCGGGCGGCGAGCGCCCGGCACGGATCACGCAGCCAGGTCGAACACCAGCACTTCGGCGTCCTTGCCGGCGCCGAGCGTCAGTTGCGATTCGCCTTCGAGCATCGCGGCGTCGCCGCCGGTCAGCTTCTGGCCGTTGACCTCGAGCTCGCCGCGCACCAGGTGCACATAGCTCTTGCGCTTCGGGTCGAGCGCCAGGCTGGCCTTCTCGTCGCCGTCGAGCAGCCCTGCGAACAGGCGCGCATCGGCATGCACCGTCACCGAACCGTCGGCACCGTCGGGCGAAGCCACCAGGCGCAGCTTGCCGCGCTTCTCGGCGTCGTTGAACTGCTTTTGCTCGTAGCCCGGCGCAATGCCGCGCACATTGGGCTCGATCCAGATCTGCAGGAAGTGCGTGGTCTCGTCGGCCTTGTGGTTGAACTCGCTGTGCATCACGCCGCGGCCCGCGCTCATGCGCTGCACGTCGCCCGGCGGAATGGATTCGACGTTCCCCATGCTGTCCTTGTGCGCCAGTTCGCCCGAGAGCACGTAGCTGATGATCTCCATGTCCTTGTGGCCATGGGTGCCAAACCCGGCGCCCGCGGCCACGCGGTCTTCGTTGATCACCCGCAGGTTGCCGAAACCCATGTGGGCCGGGTCGTAGTAGCCGGCAAAAGAAAAGCTGTGAAACGAGCGCAGCCAGCCATGGTCGGCATAACCGCGTTCCTGTGATTTACGGACTTGCAACATCGTCGAACTCCTTTGGCCCTGCCCCCGAGGGGATGCCCGGGCCTTCTTCGTATGCCGCGCCGGATGCGCAGCGGATGTGAAGAACTTTAGGCCCGCACCCCCGAGGTAAAAGCGCCGGGTTTTGATGGCATCATTCAAATTTTTTGATCAATGGAGCCGCCATGCCCAGCGCCAGAGACGTACTGACCCCCGACGCGCTCGCCATGCTGCAGACCGTGGCCGCCACCGGCAGCTTTGCCGCCGCCGCGCGCGAGCTCAACCTCGTGCCCAGCGCGCTGAGCTACCGGGTGCGCCAGATCGAAGACGCGCTCGACGTGCTGCTGTTCGACCGCAGCGCCCGCCAGGCACGCATCACCGAGGCCGGCGCCGAGCTGCTGCGCGAGGCGGCGCGCCTCCTGAACGAGATCGACGCGGTGGCCAACCGCGTGAAGCGCGTGGCCACCGGCTGGGAGCCGATGCTCACCATCGCGGTCGACAGCGTGATCGCGCGCGACCCGCTGCTCGACCTGGCCACGGCCTTCTTCGCGCTCGATCCGCCCACGCGGCTCAAGCTGCGCGACGAGACGCTGCTCGGCACCATCGAGGCGCTGACCAGCGGCGAGGCCGACCTCGCCATCGGCGCGGTGCTCGATGCCGCGAGCCTCGCTTTCACCGCCACGGGCATCCGCAGCCGGCCGATCGGCGAGCTGCGCTTCGTGTATGCCCTGGCGCCGCACCATCCGCTCGCGCGCCTGCCCGAGCCGTTGAGCGATGCGGTGCTGCGGCAGTACCGCGCGGTCGCGGCCGCCGACTCGGTGCGCAGCGGACCGAGCATGACGGTCAACCTCGTCGGCGGGCAGGACGTGCTCACCGTGCCGAGCATGCAGGCCAAGCTGGCGGCGCAACTGCACGGACTGGGTGGCGGCTTTCTGCCCGAGCCGATGGCGCGGCCGTACATCGAGGCCGGCCACCTGATCGAACGCAAGACCGAGCGCACGCCGCCGCTCGGCACCATGCATTGCGCATGGCGCGTGCGCAGCGCGGGCGGGCCGGGGCGCGCGCTCGAATGGTGGCTCGCGCAGTTCGAGCACGAGGCCACGCGGCGTGCACTGCTCGAGCGGCACCGGGGGCGCTGACTCGGTGCAAACCACGCGCGAACCGCGCACGGACCATGCGCCAAGAGTACCCGGTGTCCTGTGCACGCGCCCCGAATGGCCCCGCACCCCGCCGTACATCCAACCCCAGCAGGCATCTGCATGGTCTTGAGTAGATCGTGAACAGGCTCCCAGGGTCAGCCCTCCAGCCCTGCCCGCAGACCGATGTAGAGTCCGCACACATCCACCCGTATCCCCCTCCAAAAGAAAAGAGTCCGTCATGACCACTCGCGCAACTGCAAAGCCCGCCGTCCGCCACCGAACCCCCACCGCTCCCCGCCACTACGCCGTTGTCGGCGCCGGCATTGCCGGGGTGGCCTGCGCACGAACGCTGGTGCAGGCCGGCCACAAGGTCACGCTGTTCGAACGCGAAGCCGCTCCCGGCGGTCGCATGGCGAGCATCGACACGGCCTTCGGCCGCTTCGACAGCGGCGCGCAGTACTTCACCGTGCGCGATCCGCGCTTTGCGCTGGCGCTCGAAGCCACGCCCAATCTCTGCCGCCCCTGGAGCGCCAACCTCGTGCGCGTGCTCGACGCCCGCGGCCGCGTGGCCGAAGCGGCCTTGCCCGGGCGCGAAGCGCACTGGGTCGCGCAACCCGGCATGGACGCCCTGGTTGCCCACTGGGCCGCGCCGCTGACCGACAACCTCATCGCCAACACGCAGGTGACGCAGATCGAGCCCGATGCGCTCGACCCCAAACGCTGGCAGTTGCGCACCGCCGGCGAAGACGATTCGCAGCACGTGTACTCGGGCTTCGATGCCGTGCTGCTCGCAGTGCCGCCTTCGCGCACGCGTGTGCTGCTGGGCGACGGCAAGCTCTCTTCCGCCATCAGCCAGAAGATCGAGCCAGTGCGCATCGCACCCTGCTGGACGCTGATGATCGCGTTCCCCCAGGCCAACCAGGCCACCATGTCGCACCTCGGGCCGCAATGGAACGCGGCGCGCAGCACCCACCACCGCGTGGCGTGGCTGGCGCGCGAGTCGTCCAAGCCCGGCCGCGAACGCATCGAGCGCTGGACCCTGCAGGCCAGCGCCGCCTGGTCGCAGGAGCACCTGCGCGACGACGCGCCGCGCGTCGAAGCCAAGCTGCTGCGCGCCTTCGCCGAGATCACCGGCATCCATGCCGTCCCCTCGCATGCACAGACGCGCTGCTGGACCGAAGCCCAGACGCAGGTGCCCGTGGGCAAGACCCACCTCTGGGACGCCAAGGCCCGCATCGGCGTGGCCGGCGACTGGTGCACCGGCCACCGGGTCGAAGACGCGTTCCTGTCCGGCCTCTCATTGGCACTTGCGGCCATCTGATCCTGGGATGCGTGAGACCGGCCGTTTCGCGCCCTCGCCCACCGGACCGCTGCATGCCGGTTCGCTGGTGGCAGCGCTCGCGAGCTGGCTCGACGTGCGTGCGCGCGGCCCGCAAGCGCGCTGGCTGATCCGCATCGAGGACGCCGACACCGAGCGCTGCCTGCCCGGCATGGGCGAGCACATCCTGCAGCAATTGGCCGACTGCGGCCTGCTGCCCGACGAAGCGCCGGTGTGGCAGACGCAGCGCACGGCACGCTACAAAGTCGCGCTGGCAAAGCTGCAGGCCCGCGGCCTCGCCTACCCCTGCGGCTGCTCGCGCAAGGACATCGACCGGGCCCTTGCGCGGCTCGGCCAGCGGCACGAGCGCCATGGCGAGCGGGTCTACCCCGGCACCTGCCGCGACGGCCTCCATGGCAAGCCCGCGCGCGCCTGGCGCTTCGCCACCGAGAAATTCGAATCGGACCGCCCGCCCACGCCGCCCGTGCCCTGGCAGGACGCCACCCCGCCGGAACCGGCCAGCGAACTCTGCTGGACCGACCGCCGCCTCGGCCGCCAATGCCAGAACGTCAGCCGCGAGGTCGGCGACTTCGTGCTGCGCCGCGCCGACGGCCCGTGGGCCTACCAGCTTGCCGTGGTCGTCGACGATGCCGAGCAAGGCGTGACCGACGTGGTGCGCGGCGAAGACCTGGCCGACAACACCGCGCGCCAGATCCTGCTGCAACGCGCGCTCGGCCTGCCCACGCCCAGCTACCTGCACACGCCCCTGGTGCGCGGCGCCGACGGTGACAAGCTCTCCAAGCAGAACGGCGCGACGTCCATCGACACCGCCACGCCCAAAGCCGCCCTGGCCGCCCTCGACGCGGCCGCCCGCGTGCTCGGGCTGCACGCCACCGCGGCCACTTCCTGCACAGCCGCGCTGGCCGGCTGGGTGCCCGAATGGCGCGCTCTCTACAATTCGCGGCCGTAATGACCTTTCCCGACACCGTGCCCCACGACCTTCCGCCGAGCGACGACGCGGCCGACAAACCGCACCCGCTGCACCGCCGCCTCAAGAGCTTCGTGAAGCGCGCCGGCCGCACCACCGAAGGCCAGGCGCGCGCCTTTGCCGAACTGGGCCCGCTGTTCCTCATCCCCTACAAGCCCGAGCCGCTCGACCTGACGGCGGCTTTCGGCGGCCGCGCCGGACCGACCGTGCTCGAAATCGGCTTCGGCATGGGCGAGGCCACCGCGCACATCGCCACCGTGCTGCCCGAGACCAATTTCCTCTGCTGCGAGGTGCACGAACCCGGCGTGGGCGCACTGCTCAAGCGCATCGGCGAGCAGTCGCTCTCGAACATCCGCATCTGCGCGCACGACGCGGTCGACGTGCTCGACCACATGCTGCAGCCCGGCACGCTGGCCGGCGTGCATGTGTTCTTCCCCGATCCGTGGCACAAGAAGCGCCACAACAAGCGCCGGCTGATCCAGCCCGAGTTCGTGGCCAAGCTCGCCCGCCACCTGCGCCCGGGCGGCTACATCCACTGCGCCACCGACTGGCAGCCCTATGCCGAGCAGATGCTCGAGGTGCTGGCGGCCGAGCCCCTGCTGCGCAACACGGCCGAAGGCTATGCACCCAAGCCCGCCTACCGGCCGCTGACCAAGTTCGAGAACCGCGGCATCAAGCTGGGCCACGGCGTCTGGGACCTGGTGTTCGAACGCGCCTGACCCCGCGCCGGCCGGGCCCAGGGCCTGTTAACGCTATGCAAGGGGTCCCCTTGCATAGCGTTAACAGGCCCTCAGGGCTGCCCCGCATTCCTTGTTGGCCCTGAAATTGCTACACTTTTTTACTAGTATTAGCAAAGGGTGTCCGATGAACAAGTCACGCAGGGAATGGCTGGGCAAGGCATACGGAGCGCTGCTGCTGGGAGGCGGCATCGGCATCACCCACCCGGCATGGGCGCAGACCGCCCGCACCGGAGCCGGCGCCGGCCCCAGCACCGGAGGCGCGGCACGCATCGTCCTCCTTGGGCAATCGGTGCCGCTGACCGGCGGCGCCGCCGAAATCGGCAGCGCCTTCGCGGCCGGCAGCCGGCTCGCCGTGAGCGACTTCAACGCACGAAACGCCTCCACCGGCCTGCAGCTGAAGCTGGTGCAACTCGACGACGGCTACGACGCCGCCCGCGCCACCGCCAACGCGCGTACCCTGCTCACCACCCAGAAGGCCGACCTGCTGTTCGGCTTCGTGGGCACCGCCAGCAGCGACGCCGGCGCGACCGTCGCCACCCAGCAGGGCAGCCTGCTCTTCGCGCCCTTCGCGGCCTCCGACACGCTGCGCGGTGCCGAGCACCCCAATGTGTTCCATGTGCGGCCCGGCATGATCGACGAGGCCCTCAAGATCGTGCGCCAGTGCGCCACCGTGGGGCAGACGCGCGTGGCGCTGGTGGGCGACGACGACGCCATGGGCCGCGCCGGCCTCGCCGCCGTGCAGCAGGCCATCACCGAACTCAAGCTCACGCCGCTGGTCGCGACCGCGCTGGTGCCCGCGGGCGGCGACAAGCTCAACGCGGCGCTGAAGACCGTGCAGCAGCAGTCGCCCCAGGCCATCGTGCTGGTCTCGCTCTCGGGCACCACGGCCAGCGCCATCCGCAAGCTGCGAAAGAGCGGCTACACGGGCAACTTCATGGCCTTCTCGATCGTCGGCATCGACCCGCTCTATGCGGAACTGGGCAAGGACATCGGCGGCATCGTGATCTCGCAGGTGGTGCCGTCGCCGCGGCCGTCGGCCATCCCCATCGTCAAGGAATACCTGGCGGCGGTCGACAACTCCGACCAGACCGCATCGTACGAAGGGCTCGAAGGCTTCATCGCGGCGAAGGCCGTGGGCGAGGCGGTGCGCCGCGCGGGCCGCGGCTTCAATACCGCGACGCTGCAGCGCACGATGACCGCCATGACCGACTACGACGTGGGCGGCTTCCGCATCAACCTGCGCCCGGGCCTGCGTGACAACGTGCGCAGCATCGACCTCATCAGCATTTCCGCCGACGGCCGCGTGCTCCGTTGAAAAGCCTCAGCCGGTGCTGACCAGCCGCTGCAACGCATCGAGCGACAGCAGCTCGATGCGCCCGTAGCCCAGCGCGACCACGCCCTCGCCCGCCAGCGCGTTGAGCTCCTTCGACAGCGTCTGCCGCGTCACGCCGAGCATCATCGCCAGCGCCTCCTGCGGCAGCATCAGCTCGCGGCGAAGGTGGAGCGACTGCGTGGCATCGCCGCGCGCCAGCACCAGCAGCCGATGCGCCACCCGGGCGCGCAGGCTGCGCAAGGTGGCATCTTCCGCCAGCCCGTAGAGCATGCGAACGCGCGCCGCCAGCATCGCGGCGATGGCATTGGAGAAGGCCACGTCGCGCATCTGCCGGGCAAAGGCCTCGGGCGGCACCACCAGCAGGTCGAGCGCTTCGAGCGCGGTGGCGTCGTGCGTGCGCGGCGAGCCGTCGATCAGCGTGATCTCGCCGAACCAGTTGCCGGGCTCCAGCACCGCGAGGATGGCCTCGCGGCCGTCCTGCCGCAGCGACGAGATCTTGATCGTTCCGGCCACCAGCCCATAGAAGCCGCCACCCGCCGCTTGGATCGGATCGCCCTGGCGGAACACCATGGTGCCGCGCCGCACGTGGATGAGCTCGGCCGCCGCCACCAGCGCGTCGCGCTGCGCACGCGGCATGCTGGTGAACCACGGGTTGCCATCGAGCGCGGCGCGGTGCACAGCAGAAAGACGCGGCTTGGGGGAAGGAGGCATCGGAAAGAGTTAGCAGGCCATGAGGACAGGGGTTTACCTGCACCCCGCATTGTCAAATTCTTGACAGTTGAGCGTCAAGTGCAGGTCTACAGTGACCGCCACCCACGGACAACGAAGGAGACGACACGATGAGTGCAAGGGCAAGTTTCAAGCGCATGCAGGAAAGCACGCGCGAAGACTGGCAACTGATCGGCGGCGAGTTCATGCAGTTCACGGGCGGCCTGCCCGCGCGCGTGATCAAGCACCTGCAGATCCTCGAAGGCGACTACGGCGGCTTTCCGGTCGACCGCTACACCCATTCGCTGCAGACCGCCACCCGCGCCTTGCGCGACGGCCGCGACGAGGAGTACGTGGTGTGCGCGCTGCTGCACGATATCGGCGACACGCTCGGCAGCTTCAACCACCCCGACATCGCCGCCGCCATCCTCAAGCCTTTCGTGAGCGAGGCCAACCACTGGATGGTGCAGCACCACGGCATCTTCCAGGGCCACTACTTCTTCCACCACATCGGCCTGGACCGCGACATGCGCGACAACTTCAAGGACCACCCGCACTACGAGCGCACGGCCGAGTTCTGCGCGCTCTACGACAACCCCGCGTTCGACCCCAAGGCCGAGACCTTGCCGATCGGCGAGTTCGAGCCCATGCTGCGCCGTCTGATGGCAAGCCCCAGGCAAAGCATCTACAAGTCGGCGCTGCAACAGCCCGCGACCGCCTGACACCAGAAAGGAAAATCCCCATGAACGCCGCCTCCCAATCCGAAATCCAGAAGCTCGTCTCCGCCGAGGAGTGGCAGCTTCGCGTCGACCTCGCCGCCTGCTACCGCCTCGTGGCGCTCTACGGCTGGAGCGACCTGGTGTTCACCCACATCAGCGCACGCGTCCCCGGCCCCGAGCACCACTTCCTGATCAACCCCTACGGCCTGATGTTCGACGAGATCACCGCGTCGAGCCTGGTCAAGGTCGACCAGCAGTGCAACAAGATCATCGATTCGCCCTACCCGGTGAACCCGGCCGGCTTCGTGATCCACAGCGCGGTGCACGCCGCGCGCGAAGACATCCAGTGCGTGCTGCACACCCACACCCGGGCCGGCATCGCCGTGAGTGCGCAGAAGAACGGCGTGCTGCCGATCAGCCAGCAGTCGACCTTCGTGCTGGCCTCGCTGGCCTACCACGACTACGAAGGCGTGGCCTTCCGCGACGACGAGAAGCCGCGCCTGCAGGCCGACATGGGCAACGCCAACTTCCTCATGCTGCGCAACCACGGCCTGCTGACCTGCGGCAAGACCATTGCCGACGCCTTTCTTTCGATGTACACCTTCGAGAACACCTGCCAGATCCAGATCGCGGCGCAATCGGGCGGCGGCGAACTCACGCAGGTGAATCCGAAGATCGTCGAAGGCGTGGGCCAGGCGATGAAGGTGCAGACGGGCGGCCTCGGCGGCCAGTTCGTCTGGCCCTCGCTGATCCGCAAGCTCGACCGCATCGACGACAGCTACAAGCAATAAGACGCGTCGCTCCCGGTTTCCACGGCTGCCAGTGCCTGCGCGACAGGCACTGGCAGCCATTTTTTTTCGGCAAGGCCTGCGCCTTGTAAGCGCGGGCAACGCCGCAGGCGGCCCCTTGGACAGCCAACCCTGAGGGAACGGCGTTCACAGGGCCATCGGCCATTTCGCGCAGAGCGGCCAGTGCTCGCGGTGGTGACGGTGCTCACCATCGCGAGCGAGTGGAAGACCATGACCGCCACCTTCGCCTATGAGATCGGCATCCACAACACCACGCTGGCGATCTTCATCAACCGGGCAAGACATAGCCCTACGGACACGACGGAAACCCGCTTGCCGGGGGCAGCATGCGTTGTCTGCAGAATAGGAGGCCATGCACGTCAGAAAACCCGCTTTCGCGGCCCTCCTTTGCCTCGCCTTCCTCCTCCCCCCCGCCTTCGCCGCCTCCGCCCCGGGTGACCCCACGGCGCCCGATGCGGCGGACGCGCGCATCGAGGCCCTGATCGCGCGCATGACCGTCGAGGAAAAGGCTGGCCAGCTCAGCCTCTACGGCCCCGCGGACGTCGACATCCCCAACAACCCGCAGGCCGGCTGGCGCAACGGCCAACAGGAAACGGCCGACGTGCGCGCCGGGCGCCTCACCGGCCTTTTCAACAACGCGGGCCTCGAAGGCAAGCTGCGGCTGCAGCAGATCGCCGTGCGCGAGTCGCGCCTGGGCATTCCGCTGATCTTCGGCGCCGACGTGATCCACGGCTTTCGCACCATCTTCCCGATGCCGCTGGCAGAGGCCTCGAGCTGGGAGCCCGCGCTGGCCGAGCGCACCACGCGCGCGGCAGCGGTCGAGGCCACGGCCGACGGCTTCCGCTGGACCTTCGCGCCGATGGTGGACATCGCGCGCGATGCGCGCTGGGGCCGCGGCCTCGAAGGCGTGGGCGAAGACGTCTACCTCGCGCGGCAGTTCGCGGCTGCGCGGGTGCGCGGCTTCCAGGGCAGCGACCTGTCGAATGCCGATTCGATGCTCGCCACACCCAAGCACTTCGCGGCCTACGGCGCCGCCGAGGGCGGGCTCGACTACAACGTGAGCGACATCTCCGAGCGCACGCTGCGCGAGGTCTACCTGCCGCCGTTCCGCGCAGCCATCGACGCCGGTGCGCTCTCGGTCATGAGCGCCTTCAACGAGATCGGCGGCATCCCCTCGACCGCCAACCCCGCGCTGCTCACCGGCGTGCTGCGCGACGAATGGAAGTTCAAGGGCTTCGTGGTCTCGGACTACACGGCCGACGAGGAACTGATCGACCACGGCTACGCCGCCAACAGCCGCGAGGCCGCCAAGCAGGCCTTCCTCGCCGGCACCGACGTCAGCATGCAGAGCGGGCTCTACATGCGCCACCTGCCCGACCTCGTCGCGTCCGGCGAAGTGCCGATGGCACGGCTCGACGAGGCCGTGCGCCGCGTGCTGCGGGTCAAGCAGAAGCTGGGGCTGTTCGAGCAGCCGTTCCGCAGCCTCGACGGGCCGCCCGCATCGCAGCGCACGGAGAACCCCGAATTCATCGCGCTCGCCCGCGAGGATGCCCGCCGCTCCATCGTGATGCTGAAGAACGAGGGCAAGCTGCTGCCGCTGCCCAAGGCCGGCACGAAGATCGCGCTGATCGGTCCCTTCGCCGAGGGCACCAAGGACCTGATGGGCTCCTGGAGCCTGTTCCCGGGCCAGTCGGCGCCGGTGGGCATCGACGAAGGGCTGCGCGCCGCGCTGGGCGCCAGCTCCTCGGTGACCATTGCGCGCGGCGCGAACGTCGAGTCGCCGCTGCCCGGCGGCATCGAGGCCGCAGTGGCCGCCGCGCGCGATGCCGACGTGGTGGTACTGGCCATCGGCGAGAGCCAGCGCATGTCGGGCGAATCGCGCTCGCGCAGCGACATCGGCCTGCCGCAGGCGCAGCAGGACCTGGCCGAAGCGGTGGCTGCAACAGGCAAGCCGGTGGTCGTGCTGCTGAGCAACGGCCGCGCGATGGCGCTCAAGGGTGCGGTGCGCAATGCGCGCGCCATCCTCGTGACCTGGTTCCTCGGCGTGCAGACCGGCCACGCGATTGCCGACGTGGTGTTCGGCGACTTCAATCCCTCGGGCCGGCTGCCGGTGAGCTTTCCGCAGACGGCGGGGCAGGTGCCCTACTACTACGGCCACAAGCGCACCGGGCGCCCCTCGCCCGAAGGCGCCCCGGGCACCTCGTTCAAGACCCGCTACGTGGATGCGACGAATGAGGCGCTCTACCCCTTCGGTTTCGGCATCGGCTATGCGCCGGTGCGCTACGACAGCGTCGAGCTGAGCCAGGAGCGAATGCCGCTCGCCGGCACGTTGCGCGTGCGCGCCACCGTCACCAACACCGGCATGCGCGAGGCCGAAGAGGTGGTGCAGCTCTACCTGGCCGAGCGCGCCGCGAGCGTGACGCGACCGGTGCGCGAGCTCAAGGGCTTCCGCAAGGTGCGCATCGAACCCGGCGCTTCGACGGTGGTCGAGTTCACGCTCACCGCCGACGACCTGCAGTTCATCGGCCGCGACATGAAGCCCGTGGTCGAACCGGGCGAGTTCGACCTGTGGGTGGCGCCTTCGGCCGCGAGCGGCATCCGCAAGAGTTTCGTTCTGACGCGGGAATGACGGCCGGCGCGCATACTGGGCCACCTTTGCTGCTTCGAGGCCTCGCACGCGAGGCCCGCACCCTCCGATGCCGGGCTACCGAATCAAGCTGGAACGCATCGCCATCGCGGGTGCCGATGACCTGGTCATCCGGTCGCTGCTCGACCGCCAGCAGTTCTCCGACCCCCTGGGCGCGGCCGCCGCACAAGGCATCTCCTCCGCGGCGTGGCCGATGTTCGGGCTGCTGTGGCCCTCGGGCGCACAGCTGGCCGCACGCATGGCGACGCACCCTGTCGCGATCGGGGCGCGCGTGCTCGAAATCGGCTGTGGCCTCGCGCTCGCGAGCCTGGTCGGGCACCGCCGCGGCAACGACATGACCGCGAGCGACTGCCATCCGCTCACCGCGGGCTTTCTGCTGGAGAACCTTCGGCTGAATGCGCTGCCGCCGATGAAGTACCGGCGCGGCCACTGGGGCATGCGCGAGACGGGTGGCGATGGCGACGTGCATGGCGAGTACGACCTCATCATCGGCAGCGACCTGCTGTACGAGCGCGATGCCGGCGGTTTGCTCGCAGCCTTCATCGGCCGCCACGCAAGCCCGGCCGCGGAGGTGTGGATCGTCGACCCCGACCGCGGCAACCGGCCCGCCTTCAACCGGCAGATGGCCGACGAGGGATTCGGCATGTGCGAAGAGCGGCTGGATCAGCTCGCAGCCGTGGACCGCGCGGCCTACCGGGGCCGGCTGTTGACCTACCGGCGCGCGGGCGGCTGAGCGCTCGGTTCGGAGGCAGAATTCAGCGCTCTTCGCCTTCGCCTATTCGTGCCCTATGACCACACCCGTACCCATCGGACAGCGCCTGGACCTCATCTCCGAGACGGATATCGAGACCTACTGGTTTCAACCGGCCGGCGCCGTCTCGGCAACGCTGGGCAAGCGGGATGGGCCTGTGTGCGCGCCACTCTTTCAATACAGCGTGCTTTCCGAAGACAGCATCGAGCTCTCCAGCAGCGAGCGCGTGATCGCCACCTGGACCCGCATCGAGATCGATGGCAGTGTTCTGCGTGCCGAGTGCGACGGGCGCATCAAGACATTCAGGATCGAGTGACGAGGCGACAACAGAAACGAAGAAACGGGCCCGAGGGCCCGTTCTTCATGGCGTCGATCAGAGAAGGATCGGCTTAGAGGCCAGCTTGGCGCGTGAACGACACGCTGGGCTTCTTGTAGGCTTGCGGCACTTCGTCGCGGTAGAAGGCGCGGCGGTCGAGGCTGGCGAGCGGGTCGTGCGCCTTGGCGACAGCTTCGGCCTGGATCACCGAGCGGTCGGCGGTCGAGGTGAAGGCTTGCGCGCCGGCACTGGCGCCATCGCCGTATTCGTTGCCGGCGCGTGCGGCGGCAACGGCTTGCGGTGCGACTTCAGCACGCGACACACCGGAGTTCACGGTGAGCACGCCTTCATAGGTTTCGGCTTGCGCACCGGCGGCAGCCAGGAGCGAGAGGGCAGCAACAGCGAGGATCTTCGAGGCATTCATTTCAATCTCCTAATGGGTTGGTTGGTGAGATGAAGTGTGATCCTGAAGCCCCTTGAAAAACCGCTGCAAAAGGAATCGCGGCGTTCACGAGATTGAAACAATCGGGGTTTGTACGGAACCGTTGCGCGCCCCGATTGTTAGCGCAGCATTAGTGCGAAATCATCCACGGCCGCTTCGAGGGAGCCGACTTGGCCCCGCTCGGTGCGGTCACCGTCGCGCTGCGCCGGGACGATCCCGAGCAGCAGCCGCAACCCGCCGGATGCTTGAAGCGCGCGTAGTCGCGCGAGCTGCCGGGCTCGTGCCGCGCGCGTTCGTTGGTCTCCATGGCACTGCGTGTGCCCGAGGCCATCAGCGCGAGCCGCGGCGCGGCCGAAAGTACGCGCGGCGATGCGCCTCCGCAGTCGGGGCACGCGGCCGGCTCGTCGCGCTGGCCCGAAGGCCGCAGCGCATCGAAGCCGCCGCACTGTCCGCAGGCATAGTCGTAGGTCGGCATGGCGGCCTTGCCTTCAGCGCAGGTCGTGCGACAGCGGCATGTCGATGCTGCCATCGATCATCTTCACCGGTCCTGAAGCATTCGGATTGATGTCGAAGTCGAAGATGCCCGTGGGCAGCCACAGCGTGGCGCAGGAGTTCGGCACGTCCACCACGCCGCTGATGTGGCCCTGCACCGGCGCCGTGCCCAGGATCGAATAGGCCTGCGCACCCGAGTAGCCGAATTTCTTCAGGTACTCGATGGCATTCAGGCAGGCCTGGCGGTAGGCCACGTTCACGTCGAGGTAGTGCTGCTTGCCCGATTCGTCGACCGAGATGCCTTCGAAGATCAGGTAGTCGTTGTACTGCGGCGTGATCGGGCTGGGCTTGAAGATCGGGTTCTTGATGCCGTACTTGGCCATGCCGCCCTTGATGAGCGTGACCTTCATGTGCACCCAGCCGGCCATCTCGATCGCACCGCAGAAGGTGATCTCGCCGTCGCCCTGGCTGAAGTGCAGGTCGCCCACGCTCAGGCCCGCGCCGTCCACATACACGGGGAAGAACACCTTCGAGCCGCGCGACAGGTCCTTGATGTCGCAGTTGCCGCCATGCTCGCGCGGCGGCACGGTGCGTGCGCCCTCTGCGGCAGCCTTTGCGCGGGCCTCGCCGGTCATCTTGCCCATGTGGGCGGTGCCGGCGAACGGCGGGTTGGCGAGGCCGGGTACGCGGTCCGGGTCGGTGGCGATGAGCTTGCCCTCGCGCTCGTTCCACATGTCGAGCATGGGCTTGTCGGGCAGGCAACCGATCAGGCCGGGGTGGATCAGGCCCGCGAAGTTGACGCCGGGAATGTGGCGCGAACTCGTGAACATGCCCTTGAAGTCCCAGATCGATTTCTGCGCTTCGGGAAAGTGGTCGGTAAGGAAACCGCCGCCGTTCTTCTTCGAGAAGAAGCCGTTGAAGCCCCAGAGGCTGTCCTGCTTGGCGCCGATGTCGAGCAGGTCCACCACCAGCAGGTCGCCGGGCTCGGCGCCCTTCACGCCCACCGGGCCCGAAAGGTAGTGCACCGTGCTCAGGTCGATGTCGCGCACATCGTCGGCGCTGTCGTTGTTCTTGATGAAACCGCCGGTCCAGTCGAAGGTCTCGAGGATGAAGTCGTCTCCGGGATTGACCCAGCAGGCCATCGGAATGTCCGGGTGCCAGCGGTTGTGAATCATCTCGTTCTCGGTGGGCGACTTGGTCAGATCGACCTTGATCAGCGTGTCCGTCATTTGCAGTGGCTCCTGGTTGGGTTGTGGTTAAACGGAGAGATAAGCCTTGATGTGATCGACATCGGTCTTGTCGCGCGCGGTCTCGTGCACGAGGCGGCCGCCTTCGATCACGAAGAGGCGGTCGGCCACGTCCATCGCGAAACTGAGCACCTGCTCGGACACGATGATGGTGATGCCGCGCAGCTTGCGGATCTCGTTGAGCGCCTTGGCGATGTCCTTGATGATCGAAGGCTGGATACCTTCGGTGGGCTCGTCGAGCAGCAGCACCTTGGGGTCGGTGACGAGTGCGCGTGCAATGGCGAGCTGCTGTTGCTGGCCGCCCGAGAGGTTGCCGCCCTTGCGGCGCTTCATGTCCCACAGCACGGGGAACAGCGCGTAGATTTCCTCGGGAATGCGCTTGGTTCTGGAGTTCTCCAGGCCGGTCTGGATGTTCTCTTCCACCGTCAGTGTCGGAAAGATCATGCGGCCCTGCGGCACGTACGCAATGCCCTTGGCCACGCGGCGGAAGCTCTCGTCGCGCGACACGTCCTGGCCCGCGACCTCGATGCGGCCGCTCCTGATCGGCAGCACGCCCATGAGGCTCTTGAACAGCGTGGTCTTGCCCATGCCGTTGCGGCCCATGATGGCGACGGTTTCGTTGGCGTGGCCCTCGAACGAGATGCCGTGCAGCGCCTCGCTCTGGCCGTAGGCGACGTGCAGGTCTTCGACCTTCAGCAGGATGTTGCTCATTTCAGTGGCTCCTCGGGTGCTGTTGTTCGGGGTGCGTTCACAGGACACCGGGTACTCCCCTCCGCGAATGTCCCCCGGCGCGGCCTAGGGCCGCAGGCCTC
>NZ_JBFUHN010000109.1:0-17487 GCF_056402375.1 Variovorax sp. P4_B10
GTGGGGGCTCTTACTTCTTGGCCGGGTCGGCACCTTCGAAAAGGTCCTTCGGCGGGTTCTTCTTCATTTCTGCAGCGAAGGCGACCTGGGCTTCGGTCTGGCATTCGTCGGCAATGCGCAGGCCGGCCTTCTGGTTCATCAGCATCGACTTGTTGCCGAGCTGGAGCCACATGGCGCCGGCACGCGGGTCTTCGAGGCGGATGGCGCCGGTGCGGCTTTCGACCGGGTGCATGCGGTACTTCAGGCCCTTGGTGGTGATGGTGAAGAAGCCGGGCTTCTTGTCGTCGGGCGTCACGGTCACGTCGGCGCCGAGTTCGCACTGGGCGCGGCCGATCGAGACGCGCTGGGCCACGGCCAGGTCGGTGTCGTTGAGCACAACGTCGGCATCGGTGTTGATCGGCGTGACTTCCTCGACGGCCTTGGCCGCCTTGCGGGTGACCTGGCGCTTGGGCGGCGCCTTCTTGGCTTCGGTGGATTTGGCGGCGGCCGGTTTGGCGGGCGCTGCGCTCTGTGCCATGGCACCGAACGGCAGAGCCAGGGCCACTGCGGCGGTCAGGGCAATTTTCTTCATGTGAGGGTTTCCTTGAGGCTGGGTTCGAAGATTTCGTTTCAGGAGGCCGCGAATGCAAACCAGGCTTTCGCCTCGGTGGGCAACGCGCGCCCTGTTGCATGGGCACGCGTCAGAACCTGCCAGAAATGGCGGTAGCTCGCGCGGTCGTGCAATGTGCCATCAATTTGTGTCGGTGCCCAATCCGCGAGTGCGGCTTTTGCAATGATTTGTGTGGCAATTTGAATCTGGGCCTCGTCGGGCGCGAAGGCCTCGAGGATCGGCCGAATCTGGTTCGGGTGGATGCTCCACATGCGCGTGTAACCGAATTCGGTGGCGGCCTTGCGGGCCGCGACACGCATCGCATCGGTGTCGTTGAACTCCGTGACCACGCAGTGCGAAGGCACCTTGCCGAAGGCATGCGCCGCCGAGGCGATGGCCAGCTTGGCGCGCACCACCAGCGGATGGGTGAACTGCCCGGCCGCCCCCATGCCGTCGGCGGGGATGGCACCGGCATGCGCCGACACGAAATCCATCAGGCCGAAGCTCAACGATTGCACGCGCGGATGCGCCGCAATCTCGAAGGCGTTGTGGACCGCAAGAGGCGATTCGATCAGCACATGCAGCGGCAGTGCATCGGCATCCGCGGCCTCGAGCGCTGCGACAGCTTGCAACACATCGGCCACCGATTCGACCTTGGGCACCATCAGGTGGCTGAGCCGGTGGCCGGCGCGGCCCGCGATGGTGATCACGTCGCCGGCAAAGGCGGGGTGGTCGACCGGATGCACGCGCACGCCGACGCGCATGCCGGGTTTCGCCGCCAGCGCGAGTTCGGTGACGAGCGCGGCATGCTCCGCCTCGCCGCCCACCGGGGCGCCGTCTTCGCAGTCGAGGGTGACGTCGAACACGCAGGCGCCGAACTCCTCGGCCATCTCGGCCTGGAGCGCGAGGCTCTTCTTCATGCGCGCCTCGACGCCGCTGTAGTGGTCGCACACGGGCAGCGTCACCGCGCCGGCTTGCGCGCCGAGCAGCACTTCACCCGGATGGACTGATTTCGTCATGCTTTCTTTTGCGCCACGATGAACATGCGGGGAAAGGCGAGCAGGCGCTTGCCGTCGGTGCGTGCCGGATAGGCCTCGTCCACGCGACGCTCGTATTCGGCGAGGTAGCTCGCCTGCAGGTCGGGCGGAAGCCGGTCGACGAAGGGCTTCAGGCCCGTGCCGCGCACCCATTCGACGATGGCCGCGGCATTGGCCATCGGGTGCTGGTAGATCGTGTGCCAGACATCGACATGGGCGGCCTTCGGCGCCAGCAGGTCGTAGTAGCCGCCGAGCGGCAGCAGCAGGGTGCGCAGCCTGTCGGCATCGCCGATGGGCTCGGCCCAGGGCGCCTCGGCCGCCAGCGCGCGCATCAGGCGGTGCGTGGGCTCCTGGCGGTTGTCGGGCATCTGGATGGCGAGCACGCCACCCGGGGCCAGCGCGTCGAACAGGCGCGGGATCAGCTTTTCGTGATCCGGCACCCATTGCAGGGCCGCGTTGGCATAAATGAGGTCGGGCGCTTCTTGCGGCGCCCAGGTCGCGATGTCGCTCAACGCGAAGCGCGCCTGCGGCAGGCGCTCGCGCGCGCTGACCAGCATGGCTTCGGAGTTGTCGGTCCCGAGGACTTGCGCCTTCGGGAACCGGTGGACCAGCAGCTCGGTGGAATTGCCCGGGCCGCAACCGAGGTCGACCGCGCGGGCGGCCTCGGCCAGAGGCACCCGCGCCAGGAGTTCCTGTGCGGGCCGGGTGCGCTCGTCCTCGTAGCGACGGTACAGCGCGGGGTTCCAGTCGAGCATGCGGGCTGGCCTTGCTTACAGCAGGTGGGCCACGCCGGCGCGTTCGCCTTCGAGCTCTTCGAGCGTCTTGTTGATGCGTTCCTGGCTGAATGCGTCGATCTCGAGGCCTTCGACCAGCTTGTACTCACCGTTTTCGCAGGTGACCGGGAAGCCGAACATCACGTCCTTCGGAATACCGTACTGGCCATCCGACGGGATGCCCATGGTGACCCACTTGCCGTTGGTGCCCAGGGCCCAGTCGCGCATGTGGTCGATGGCGGCGTTGGCGGCCGAGGCAGCCGACGACAGGCCGCGTGCCTCGATGATGGCCGCGCCGCGCTTGCCGACGGTCGGCAGGAAGGTGTTGGCGTTCCATTCCTGGTCGTTGATCATCTTGGCAACGCTCTCGCCGTTGATGGTGGCGAAGCGGTAGTCCGCGTACATCGTGGGCGAGTGGTTGCCCCAGACGGTGAGCTTCTCGATGTCGGCCACGGCCTTGCCGGTCTTGGCGGCGATCTGGCTGGCGGCACGGTTGTGGTCCAGGCGCAGCATGGCGGTGAAGTTCTTGCGCGGCAGGTCCGGCGCGCTCTTCATGGCGATGTAGGCGTTGGTGTTGGCGGGGTTGCCGACCACCAGCACCTTGACGTTGCGGCTGGCGACAGCATTGAGGGCCTTGCCTTGCGCGGTGAAGATGGCGCCGTTGACGGCCAGCAGCTCGGCACGTTCCATGCCGGGGCCGCGGGGACGCGAACCGACCAGCAGTGCGTAGTCGGCGTCCTTGAAGGCGGTCATCGGGTCGCCGTGGGCTTCCATGCCGGCCAGCAGCGGGAAGGCRCAGTCGTCGAGCTCCATCATCACGCCCTTGAGCGCCTTCTGGGCCTTCTCGTCGGGGATTTCGAGCAGTTGCAGGATGACCGGCTGGTCTTTGCCGAGCATTTCGCCGGAAGCGATACGGAACAACAGGGCGTAACCGATTTGACCGGCGGCACCGGTGACGGCAACGCGAACAGGCTTTTTGCTCATGGGAAGACTCCAGAAGGTGATGAAACGGTGTCGGCGCTCTCGTGGGGCGCCAAGGGTCCAACGGGGAATAAAACGTGTCCCGCGGCGCGAGACCGGCCCGCATTTTAAGCCGATTCAATGAGCCTCGTCTTATGTCTTATATAAGATATCCTTAGGGGGTCCGCCAAGGCGCACCCCACCGCTGCCATGAACACCCCCACAGCCCTCGACGAGCCCACGACGCCGTCCTTCAGTCCGCTCTACCAGCAGATCAAGACCTTGATCCTGCAGAGCCTGCAGGCGGGCGAGTGGAAGCCGGGCGAACCGATCCCGAGCGAGATGGACCTGGCCGTGCGCTATCGCGTGAGCCAGGGCACGGTGCGCAAGGCCATCGACGAGCTTTCGGCAGAGAACCTCGTGGTGCGGCGCCAGGGCAAGGGCACCTTCGTCGCGACGCATGCCGAGCAGCATGTGCAGTACCGTTTTCTCAAGCTCGTGCCCGATGCCGGCGACCCGAACACCGAAGGCCCGGCGGAACGCACCATCGTCGACTGCAAGCGCCTGCGCGCATCGGCCGACGTGGCGCGCGCCCTGGGCCTGCGCACCGGCGACGCGGTGCTGCAGGTGCGCCGTGTGCTCGCCTACGCGGGCGTGCCGACCATCCTCGAAGACCTCTGGCTGCCCGGCACACCCTTCAAGGGGCTCACGGCCGATCGGCTGCGCGCCTGGCCCGGACCGATGTATGCGCTCTTCGAAACCGAGTTTGGCGTGCGCATGGTGCGTGCCGAAGAAAAAATCCGTGCGGTGCTGCCCGATGCGGAGCAAGCTGCGCTGCTGGCGGTGACGCCGCAGATGCCGTTGCTGAGCGTGGAGCGTGTGGCGCACACGTACCACGACATGCCGATGGAGCTGCGCCGCGGCCTCTATCGCACCGACACGCACCACTATCGCAATCAGCTGGGTTGAGGCCGCATCGATATGGAACAACTGCCGAAGGGCTTTGCACATGACGCACGGCGCGCGCAACGCGCTACGAAGTCAATAGCATCCGACTGCCGCGGTGCGCCGACACGGGCACGACAGATGCGCGATGGTGCATTGCAATAGAATTTTGCGTTGTTTGCACTTCCGCAGAAGAAACAAAAGCGTTCGCTCTCAGAACAAGCCAACAAGTCACAAAGCCACGAAAGCCACCCTCCAATGACAGAGCTTGCAACTCCTCCCCGGCCACCGCGTCGCGAATTCCGGAACATCAATGCCTTCACCGATCTCACGACCTACCGGCTTCCGCCGGCCGGCATCGTGTCGATCCTGCACCGCGTGAGCGGCATCATCATGTTCCTGCTGCTGCCGTTCATCATCTGGATGTTCGACACCTCGCTCTCGTCGGACTATTCGTTCGCCAGGTTCAAGGCCGCATTCAACAGCGGCCTTGGTTTCGTTCCGGGATGGTTTTTCAAGCTCGTCGCGCTCGCGCTGATCTGGGCCTACCTGCACCACTTCATCGCCGGCCTGCGCCACCTCTGGATGGACGTGAGCCACGCGGCCGTGACCAAGGAATTCGGCCACACCTCCGCGCTCTTCACGCTGGGCGCAAGCATCATCCTCACGCTGGCGCTCGGCGCCAAGCTGTTCGGCCTGTACTGAAAAGGAGCCACCCATGTCTGTGAATTACGGCTCCAAGCGCATCGTCGTCGGCGCACATTACGGTTTGCGCGACTGGCTCAGCCAGCGCATCACGGGCGGCCTGATGGCGCTCTTCACGATCATCCTGCTCGCACAGCTGATCTTCACCCGCGGCCCCATCGGCTACGACCTCTGGGCCGGCATCTTCGCCGCGCAGTGGATGAAGGTCCTGACCTTCTCGGTGATCGTCGCCCTGCTCTATCACGTGTGGGTCGGCATGCGCGACGTGTGGATGGACTACGTCCAACCCGTCGGCATTCGCCTCGCCCTTCAAATTTTCACCATCGTCTGGCTTGTCGGTTGTGCGGGTTGGGCCATTCAAGTGCTTTGGAAGATCTGACCCCACCATGACCTACACAAAAGAACAAATCACCAAGCGCAAGTTCGACGTCGTGATCGTCGGTGCCGGCGGCTCCGGCATGCGCGCCTCGCTGCAACTCGCCCGTGCCGGCCTCAACGTGGCCGTGCTCTCCAAGGTGTTCCCGACCCGTTCGCACACCGTCGCCGCCCAGGGCGGCGTGGGCGCTTCGCTCGGCAACATGAGCGAGGACAACTGGCACTACCACTTCTACGACACGATCAAGGGCTCCGACTGGCTCGGCGACCAGGACGCGATCGAGTTCATGTGCCGCGAAGCCCCGAAGGTCGTGTACGAACTCGAACACTTCGGCATGCCCTTCGACCGCAACCCCGACGGCACGATCTACCAGCGTCCGTTCGGCGGCCACACGGCCAACTACGGCGAGAAGCCCGTGCAGCGCGCCTGCGCCGCGGCCGACCGCACCGGCCACGCGATGCTGCACACGCTCTATCAGAAGAACGTCGAAGCCCGTACCCAGTTCTTCGTCGAATGGATGGCGCTCGACCTCATCCGTGACGACGAAGGCGACGTGGTCGGCGTGACCGCCCTCGAAATGGAAACCGGCGACCTGCACATCCTGCAGGCCAAGACCGTGCTGCTGGCCACCGGCGGCGCAGGCCGCATCTTCCAGGCCTCGACCAACGCCTTCATCAACACCGGCGACGGCCTCGGCATGGCGGCCCGCTCGGGCATTCCGCTGCAGGACATGGAGTTCTGGCAGTTCCACCCGACCGGCGTGGCCGGCGCAGGCGTGCTGCTGACCGAAGGCTGCCGTGGCGAAGGCGCGATCCTGCTGAACAGCAACGGCGAACGCTTCATGGAGCGCTACGCGCCCACGCTGAAGGACCTGGCACCGCGCGACTTCGTCTCGCGTTCGATGGACCAGGAGATCAAGGAAGGCCGAGGCTGCGGTCCCAACAAGGACTACGTGCTGCTCAAGCTCGACCACCTGGGCGCCGACACCATCCACAAGCGCCTGCCCTCGGTGTACGAAATCGGCGTCAACTTCGCCAACGTCGACATCACCAAGGAACCGATTCCGGTCGTGCCGACCATCCACTACCAGATGGGCGGCATCCCGACCAACATCAACGGCCAGGTCGTCATCCAGAAGGGTGAAGACAACAGCTCCGTGGTGAACGGCCTCTATGCCGTGGGCGAATGCTCGTGCGTGAGCGTGCACGGCGCAAACCGCCTGGGCACCAACTCGCTGCTCGACCTGCTGGTGTTCGGCCGCGCGGCCGGCAACCACATCGTCGAGTTCAACGACAAGCAGAAGGAACACAAGGAACTGCCCAAGGATGCGGCCGACCGCACGCTCGAGCGCCTGAACCGCCTCGAGTCGACCACCACCGGCGAATACGCCCAGGACGTGGCCGGCGAGATCCGCGCCGTCATGCAGCAGCATGCCGCCGTGTTCCGCAAGCAGGCCTCGATGGACGAAGGCGTGGTCAAGATCGCCGCCGTGCGCGAGCGCGTCAACGCGATCGGCCTGAAGGACAAGTCGAAGGTGTTCAACACCGCCCGCATCGAAGCGCTGGAAGTCGACAACCTGATCGAAGTGGCGCAGGCCACCATGGTCTCGGCGGCCGCCCGCAAGGAATGCCGCGGCGCCCACACGGTGGAAGACTACGAACGCCCGGCGGACGATCCGGTCGCACCGCTCGGCCGCGACGACGCCAACTGGATGAAGCACACGCTCTGGTACAGCCAGGACAACCGCCTCTCGTACAAGCCGGTCAAGCTGCAGCCGCTCACCGTGGCCTCGGTTCCGCCCAAGGTCCGCACGTTCTAAAACGGCTCACAGTCAGCTCACAAAAAGCATTCACAAGGTCACTACGATGAAGCGCACATTCCAGATCTACCGCTACGACCCGGACAAGGACGCCAAGCCCTACATGCAGACGGTCGAGATCGAACTCGACGGCCACGAACGCATGCTGCTCGACGCCCTGATGAAGCTCAAGGCGCAGGATCCCACGCTGTCGTTCCGCCGCTCGTGCCGCGAAGGCGTGTGCGGTTCCGACGCGATGAACATCAACGGCAAGAACGGCCTCGCCTGCCTGACCAACATGCTCACGCTCAAGGGCACGATCGTGTTGAAGCCGCTGCCCGGCCTGCCGGTGATCCGCGACCTGATCGTGGACATGACGCAGTTCTTCAAGCAGTACAACTCGATCAAGCCGTACCTGCAGAACGACACCGTGCCGCCCGAGAAGGAACGCCTGCAGTCGCCTGAAGAGCGCGAAGAGCTCAACGGCCTGTACGAGTGCATCCTGTGCGCGAGCTGCTCCACGAGCTGCCCGAGCTTCTGGTGGAATCCCGACAAGTTCGTGGGCCCCGCCGGCCTGCTGCAGGCCTACCGCTTCATCGCCGACAGCCGCGACGAAGCCACCGCCGAGCGCCTGGACAACCTGGAAGACCCGTACCGCCTGTTCCGCTGCCACACGATCATGAACTGCGTCGATGTGTGCCCGAAGAGCCTGAACCCCACCAAGGCCATCGGCAAGATCAAGGAATTGATGGTGCGTCGCGCCATCTGAACTTCTTTCAAGAAACCGCCATGCCAACCGCCGCCGACCTCGACCAGCCGCTCAGCGAACGTGCGCTGAGCAAGCTGAAATGGCGTTGCCGGCGCGGCCTGCTCGAGAACGACCTGTTCATCGCCCGCTTTTTCGAGCGGCACGAATCCCACATGACCAACGGTCAGGCGGGAGCGATGGAGACATTGATGGACCTGTCGGACAACGACCTCCTCGACCTTTTGCTGCGCAGGAAGGAGCCCGAGCCCGAATGGGCCGGGGCCGAGGTGGTCGCATTGCTGCAGTTGATGCGCACCGATGGCGCGCAGCGTCCTGCAATCTCTCCTTCGTCCTGAATCCTCCTCTGAAAGTAAATCGAAATGAAAGCATCCGATACCAAGGCCACGCTGTCGTTCAGCAACGGCGGCGACAGCGTCGAACTGCCGATCTACAAGGGCACCGTGGGCCCCGACGTGATCGACATCCGCAAGCTGTACGCACAGACCGGCATGTTCACGTACGACCCGGGCTTCATGTCGACCGCCGCCTGCCAGTCGGCCATCACGTACATCGACGGCGACAAGGGCGAGCTGCTGTACCGCGGCTACCCCATCGAGCAGCTCGCGACCAACTGCGACTTCCTCGAAACCTGCCACCTGCTGCTGTACGGTGAACTGCCGGACACGGCCAAGAAGGCCAACTTCACCAAGCTCGTGACCAACCACACGATGGTGAACGAGCAGATGCAGTTCTTCCTGCGCGGCTTCCGCCGCGACGCGCATCCGATGGCCATCATGACCGGCCTCGTGGGCGCCCTGTCGGCCTTCTATCACGACAGCACGGACATCAACAATCCCGAGCACCGCGAGATCGCCGCGATCCGCCTGATCGCGAAGATGCCCACGCTCGTGGCCATGGCCTACAAGTACACGATCGGCCAGCCGTACATGTACCCGAAGAACGACCTGAGCTATGCAGGCAACTTCCTCCACATGATGTTCGCCACGCCGTGCGAAGAGTACAAGGTGAACCCGGTGCTCGAGCGCGCGCTCGACCGCATCTTCATCCTGCACGCAGACCACGAGCAGAACGCTTCGACCTCGACCGTGCGCCTGTGCGGCTCGTCGGGCACCAACCCCTTCGCGGCCATCGCAGCCGGCGTGGCCTGCCTCTGGGGCCCGGCCCACGGCGGTGCCAACGAAGCGGCGCTCAACATGCTCTACGACATCCAGAAGGAAGGCGGCGTGGAGAAGATCGGCGAGTTCATCAAGAAGGTCAAGGACAAGAACTCGAGCGTCAAGCTCATGGGCTTCGGCCACCGCGTGTACAAGAACTACGACCCGCGCGCCAAGCTGATGCAGGAGACCTGCAACGAAGTGCTGACCGAACTGGGCCTGGAAAACGACCCGCTGTTCAAGCTCGCCAAGGAACTGGAAAAGATCGCCCTGGAAGACGAGTACTTCGTGTCGCGCAAGCTCTACCCGAACGTCGACTTCTACTCGGGCATCGTGCAGCGCGCCATCGGCATCCCGGTGCCGCTGTTCACCGCGATCTTCGCGCTGGCCCGCACGGTCGGCTGGATCGCCCAGCTGAACGAAATGATCGGCGACCCCGAGTACAAGATCGGCCGTCCGCGCCAGCTGTTCGAAGGTTCGCCGATGCGCGATGTGAAGCCGATTTCGGCACGCTGAGCTTCCGTCGGCTCCCGATGATCAGGAAAGCTGCCTTCGGGCAGCTTTTTTTTGGCCTGTAAATTGCGGTCTCTTTTGGAGCAAAAAGGAGAACGCCAATGCCGTTTTTTCAACGTGTGACCCGATGGGGCTCGAGGGCAGCCTTCGTTGCCTTTGCAGCGACTCTGCTGTTCGGTTGCGCTACGGATGCAACCAGGCCGGATTCCCCGCAGCAACAGGTTGCGGTGAAGGTTCTCATCATCAGCATGTTCAAGCCCGAGGCCCAGGTGTGGATCGAGCCGCTGAAGCTGACCCGGGAGATCAAGGTTCCGGGCCTGTCCGCCGACGATCCGCTGGTCCGGTGCAATGCCGATTCGGTGTGCCAGGTCACCACCGGCATGGGCCACACCAATGCGGCGGCATCCATCACGGCACTGGTGCTCAGCGGGAAGTTCGACCTCTCCAGGACTTACTTTCTGGTTGCCGGCATTGCAGGCGTCGACCCCAATGTCTCGACCATCGGCTCGGCCACCTGGGCCCGGTTCCTGGTCGACTTCGGCATCGCGCACGAGATCGATGCGCGTGAAATGCCATCGAACTGGCGCTCCGGTTATTTCGGCATCGGCGCCAAGGATCCGGACTCGAAGCCCAAGTTCGAATACCGGACCGAGGTCTTCCGCCTGAACGAAAAGCTGCTGCAGAAGGCCTTGAAGCTGTCCGCCAATGCCGCACTGGCCGACAACGACAAGGCACGCGCCTACCGCGCCAGGTATTCGCAGCCAACAGCCAAGGCCCGCCCTTCGGTCCTGCAATGCGACACCGCAGCCGGGGACACCTACTGGCATGGCAGATTCCTGGGCGAAACAGCCACGCGTTGGGTGTCGCTCCTGACCGATGGGCAGGGCAAGTACTGCACCACCCAGCAGGAGGACAACGCCACCTACGAGGCATTGAAGCGAGGCGCCGACGCCGGGCTGCTCGACCTGCAGCGCGTGGCGGTTCTTCGCACCGCCTCCAATTTCGACCGCCCCTATCAAGGGCAAACCGCGTACGCCTCGCTGAAAGCCGAATCGGGCGGGTTTCCGCTGGCCACCGGCAACCTCCTGATCGCGGGCCGTCCTCTGGTCGACGCGATCGTCGGCAACTGGTCGAGCTGGCGTGCAGGGATTCCCGCAGACTGACTCAGTCAGTCCTTCACCACTTCACCCGCAGGCCCAGCGAGCCGTTGATCGAGCTCTTGACCTTGGCATCGCCACCCGAGGCCCAGAGCTTGCCGACTTCGCCATACAGGCTGGTCGAGGTGCTCAGGGCCAGCGTGAAGCCGCCCGCCAGCTCGGTGCTCGTGCCGCCCGTGGGCGCCGCGATGTCGGTCGTGGTCGCACCGTTCACGAAGCGTGCGATGTCCGTGCCGCTCGAGGTCTTGTAGACGTTGAAGCGGCCATACGGCTGCAGCATGCCCATGCCGGTGTCGATCTCGCCCTTGACCCGCACGCCGGCGCGCGCGATCCAGCCGCTGTCGGCCTGGGGTTGAACGACGGCGCCGACGATGGCGGAGTTGCCCAGGTCCATGTGCTGGTGGATCAGCTGCAGCTGCGGCTCGATGCGCCAGCCGCTGCCACCCAGCGCGAAGGCCTGGCCCACCTCGATGGAGCCCAGCAGGCTGTTGCCCTTGCCGCCGATGCCGGCGCTCAGCATCGGCTGCACCGTGTAGCGGTGGCGGCCCGACTGCACCACGGCATCGGCGTAGAAGCCGCTGTCGCCGGTGTAGGTGCCGTAGAGCCCCACGTACTGGCTGCGCAGGTCGTTGCGGCCCACGCGCAGGTTGCTCACGCCGCTGGCGAAGCCGTTGACGCTCGCATCGCCGTCGAGCTGGCCGACGTAGAGGCCGGCGCGCCAGTTGGACGTGGCCAGCAGGTCGGTGCCGGCCTGCAAGCCGGTCAGGCGCCCCTTGCTGGTGGGAGACACGGTGCCGCCCTGGYGGATGTCGAGGTCGGTGGAGAGCACGCGGGCCCAGGCGCGGCGCTCCGAGCCGGTGGGGGTGGTGGCCGTGCCCTTCACGTCGTCGTCGCCCACGCGCTTGCGCAGGTCGCCCAGCATTGCGAGGTTGCCCTGGCGCAGCTGGCTCGGCAGCGCCGCGTACAGCGAGGCTTCCGCGCGGTAGGCCGGCACGGCCGTCGCAGGCGAGTTCGGTGAAGTGGACGCGGCATCGGTGCGCAGGTACCAGTTCTCGCCCGCGCCGCCGGCGTCGGCGGCATAGAGGCGGTATTCATAGGCGCCGGCATCGACATGGCCGCCCGCGAGTGCAAACGCGTCCTTGGTGGTCTGCGCGGTGGTGGTCGCGCCGTTCTGCGCAGTGATCAGCTCGATGCCGTTGCCGCTGGTGCGTGCACCCAGGCCGCCCAGGTTGGTGATCTGCACCGTGGTCTTGCCGCTCGCAACCGCCGAGGCGCCGTTGAGCACCAGGCGGTCCGACGGGCCGGTGCCGTTGAGGGCGGTGCCCAGCTTCAGCACGCCGTTGTTGCCGACGTAGGCGCCGTTGACGGTCAAGGTGGTGCCGGGCGTGGTGCCGACCAGCGAGACCGTGCCGCTGTTGGCCAGCGAGGCGACCGTCTGGCTAAAGCCCGCGAGGTCGAGCGTTGCGCCTGCCGCCACGCTGTGCGCCGAGCTGGCGCTGAAGGTGGCCGCGCCCGCCTTCAGGGTGCCCTGCGCCACGTCGGTGGCCCCGGTGTAGGTGTTGGCACCCGAGAGGGTGAGCGTGCCCGTGCCCTGCTTGGTGATGAAGCCGCCGCCCGTGATGGCGCCACTGAGCGTTTCGTTGAACGCGCCGGTGTCGATGACCGGGTCGTTGCTGCCGGTCAGCCGGATCGCGTTGGCGATGGTCAGGCCGTCGGCGCTGAAGCCCAGCGTGGTGTCGTCGTCCATGGCCAGCGCGCCGGTGCCCAGTGCCTGGTTGTGGCCGAGGTTCAGGCGCCCCTGGTGCAAGGCCGTGCCGCCGGTGTAGGTGTTGGCGCCCGACAGCGTCAGGGTGCCGGTGCCGACCTTGACCAGGGAGCCGCCCGTGCCCGAGATCACGCCGGAGACTTCCGTGCTGGTGTTCAGCCCGCCGGTGGTCAGCACCTTGGCGCCGAGCAGCACCCGGCCCGCGCCTTCGAGCGCGCCGATGGCGAGGCCGTCGGTCGTGAGCTGGCTGATGCGGACGGTGCCGCCCGCCTTGTTCACCACGGTGGCCTGGTTGGCCGTGGTGCGGTCGAAGAAGTCGACGACGCCGCCGTTCTCGTTGACGAGCATGGCCTGGCCGGCCGAGCCGTCGTCCAGGAAGTTGGTCGCGCTTCCCGCGAAGTTGGTGATGTGGGCCTTGCCCGCGGTGGCGTTGAACCAGACGGTGGTTTCGCCGCCGCGGTTCTCGATGGTGGCGTTGCCGGCCGTCGCGTTGTCGCGGAAATCGATGGCGCCGTTCGCCTGCGTGACGAGGGTGGCGTTGCCGGCCGAGGCGCTGTCCTTGAACTGGATGAAGCCGCCGTTGGTCTGCTGCACCGGGCCCGCCGTGATCTTCAGGTTGCCGGCATCGGCCTGGCTGCTGAAGATCAGGCCGGCGCCGCCGGTCACGAACACGTCGCCGGTGCCCAGTGCGCCGCTGACGCCCGCGTTCACGGTACCGGCGTCGACCAGGGTGCCGCCCTGGTAGCTGTTGGCCGCCGCGAGCAGGAGTTCGCCCGTGCCGATCTTGCGCAGGCTGCCGGTGCCGCTCATCGTGCCCGCGTAGGTGCCGTCCACGGCCTGGTCGAAGGTGACACGGGCGTTGTTGACGATGTCGCCCTGCAGACTGGTGGTGTTGCCCTGCAGCACGCCAGCCTTCACGAGCGTGCCGCCGGTGTAGGTGTTGGCACCGCCCAGCACCAGCGTGCCGAGGTCTTCCTTCGACAGCCCGCCCGTGCCGGTGATGGCCGAGTTGATGGTGGCCGTCATGGCCGCGCCGGCCGCCGTGCCGTCGCCCACGCGCACCACGGTGCCGGCGTTGTCGATGTTGAGGCTGTCGCCCTGGACGACATAGCCGTCGACCATGAACTGCGCACCGCCGATGCTGACCGTGCCGCCGGACTTGTCGACCGTCACCGTGCCGCCCGTGCCGCCGAAGATGGCGAACTGGTCCTGCTTCCAGGCCGCGTTGAGGCTGCCGTTCATGTCGGTCCAACCGTCGCCCGGGGAACCCACGCGCCAGGTGCCGGTGCCGCCGTCGGCAACGCCGTTGTTGTAGCCGGCGCCAGCGCCGCCATCCCAGAAATTGAGGCTGAGGCCGGCGCGGTTGACCAGGTTGACCTGCTGGGCCACCGAGGTCTGCACGGACAGGTCGCTCGCGACGGTGCCGCTCGGGATCGCCCCGATGTCCAGGCCGTTGTCGGTCAGCGAGCCGGTGTATGCGATGAGGCGGTAGAGGCCGGGGCCGAAAGTGCCGCCGGCAGACTGCGCGACGTTGAGCGTGCCGTCCAGCGCGAGGTTGCCGGTCACGTTGACCAGGTCGTTGAATGCCCCGCCCGGCACGCCGGCCTGGCCGAGCTCGTAGCTCAGGATGGAACCACTGTTGAACGACAGCGTGCCGGTGTTCAGCGTGCCGGGGCTGTTGCCCGCGGCCAGGGTGCCGCCATCGGCAATGTTGACTGCGCCGGCGATGGTGCCGGCACCGGCCAGCGTGGCGCCGTTGCCGACGAACACCGTGCCGGTGCCGGTCGCGCTGCCCGTCGTGTTGTTCACGCGCAGCGTGCCGGCGTCGACGAAGGTCGCGCCGCTGTAGGTGTTGGCGGCGGTGAGTTCCAGCGTGCCGGCGCCGCGCTGGACCAGGATGCCCGTGCCGCTGATCACACCGCCGAAGCTGACGGCATCGGAACGGTTGAAGGCCAGCACGCTGTTGTTGGTGATGTTGCCCGCGATGCTGCCGCTCGTGCCGCCGGCGCCGATCTGCAGCGTGCCCGCGCTGACCGTGGTGCCGCCGGTGTGGGTGGCGGCGCCTGTGAGCGTCAGCGTGCCCGTGCCGGCCTGCGTCAGGGTGCCCGCGCCGCTGATGTTGCCGGCGAAATCGACCGCGTCGGTGCGGTTGAACGCGAGCGCGCCGTTGTCGATGACGTTGCCCGCGATGCTGCCCGTGACACCGCCATTGCCGATCTGCAGCAACGTGCCGCTTGCGAGTGTCGTGTGGCCCGCGGCCTGGATGCTGCCCGTGACGACCGCACCCTGCGACGCGTCGAGCGCGATGTTGCCCGCCGCCACGTTGCCGTTGACGGTCAGCGCCTGCTCGGTGGTGAGGCTCAGGTTCGCGGCGGTGAAATTGCCCAGCGCGGCGATCAGGTTCGCGCCGTCGAGCGTGGCGTCGCCCACGGCGCTGCCGGAGAGCGACGTCGCGGTGATGACGCTGCCCGCGCCCTGGGTGATGGTGCCGGCCGAGTCGAGCGCAGTGGCCATGCCGCTGACCGCGCCGTTGATCGCCAGGTCTCCGGTGGTCGTGGCCAGTGCCACGTTCGCGCTGCTGTTGATCGGGCCGGCGACGATCAACGACTTCGCGTTGTTCAGGCTGAAGCCGTTGGCCGTGAAGCCGCCGAGCGTGTCGATCTGGTTGGCGCCGGTGAGCGCCGTGCTTCCGGCCGAGCTGCCCGTCAGCGTGCCGGCCGTCACGACGCTGCCCGCGCCTTGCGTGATGGCACCGAGCGAAATGAGCGTCGCGCTGCTGCCGGCGGCCAGGTTGCCGGTGATCGCGAGCGAACCTGCATTGGTCAGGCTGAAACCGTTGGCCGTGAGGTTGCCGAGCGCGCCGATCTGGTTCGGGCCGGTGAGCATCACGGCGCCGGTGGCGCTGCCCGTCAGCGTGGCGGCGGTGAGCACGCCAGCGGTCTGGGCGATGCCGGCGCCGCTGTTCAGGCTCAATGCGCCCGAGGCGGTCACGTTGCTTGCGAGAGTGATGCCGTTGCTCGCGGTCAGTGAAACGGCACCGCCCGAGAGGCCGTTGTTCACCGCCAGCGCGCCGCCGTTGGCGGCCAGCGTCAAGGCGGCGGTGCCGGTGTCGATGGCTGCGGCCGGCAACGTCAGCGTGCCACCGGCGATGAGGCTCACACTGCCGTTCGGGCCGTTGGCCAGCGACGAGACGTTCAGGTCGTTGAGGTCCGCGAGGGCGATGCTGCTGCCCGTCACGGACACCGCGCCGCCGAAGTCGTTGCTGGCACTCGCCAGCGCGATCGCATGGGCGCCCGCGTTCAGCGTGCTGGTGCCGCCGACGGTCAGCGCACCGGTCTGCGTGATGGCGCCGTTGGCCGTGGCCGCGAGACTGCCCGATACGGCGCTGGTGCCCAGCGTCAGCGCTGCGTTGTTCGTGAGTTGCACGTTGGCGGCGGCCAGGGCGACCGCGCCCGCGAAGTTGTTGGCCGCCTGGGTGAGCGTGATGTCRCCTGCTCCGGCGTTCAGCGTGCTCGCGCCCGAGATGCTCAGTGCGCCGGTCTGCGTGATGGCGCCGCCGTTGCTCGCGGCGTTCAACGAAGCCGCGGTGCCRYTGCCCAGGTTCAACGCGCCATGGCTCGTGGCGGTCAGCGCGCCTGTATTCAGCGCGCCGAGCGTGAGGCCGTTCACGTCGTTGATCTGTGTGGTGCCGCCCGTCAGGGTCACGGCGCCGCCGAAATCGTTGTTCGTATTCGTCAGCGTGATGGCATTGGTGCCTGCGTTCAGCGTGCTCGTGCCGGCAACGGTCAGGGCACCGGTCTGCGTGATCGCGCCGTTGGCCGTGGCCACAAAACTGCCTGCCGCGGTGCTGGAGCCCAGCGCCAGGGCGGCGTTGTTCGTGAGCTGCACGTTGTTGCCGGTCAGGGCGACAGCGCCGGCGAAGTTGTTGGCCGCCTGGCTGAGCGTGATGTCGTTCGCCCCGGCGTTCAGCGTGCTCGTGCCGGTCACGCCCACTGCGCCGGTCTGCGTGATGGCGCCGTTGGCGGTGGCCGTGAGACTGCCCGACACGGCGCTGGTGCCCAGCGCCAGCGCGGCGTTGTTCGTGAGCTGCACGTTGCCGCCGGTCAGGCTGACCGGCCCGGCGAAGTTGTTGGATGCCTGGGTCAGCGTGATGGCGCCCGCGCCGGCGTTCAGCGTGCTCGCGCCGGCCACGCTCAGCGCACCGGTCTGCGTGATGGCGCCGCCGTTGCTGGCGGCATTCAGGGAAGCTGCGACGCCGCTGCCCAGGTTCAATGCACCATGGCTCGTGGCGGTCAGCGCACCGGTGTTGAGCGTTCCGAGCGTGAGGCCGTTCACGTCGTTGATTTGTGTGATGCCGCCCGTCAGGGTCGCGACGCCACCGAAATCGTTGTTCGCATCCGTCAGCGTGATGGCACCCGCGCCGGCGTTCAGCGTGCTCGCGCCGGCCACGCTCAGCGCACCGGTCTGGGTGATGGCACCGCCGTTGCTGGCGGCATTCAACGAAGCCGCGGTGCCACCGCCCAGGTTCAATGCGCCGTGGCTCGTGACAGTCAGCGCGCCGGTATTCAGCGCGCCGAGCGCGAGGCTGTTCACGTCGTTGACCTGCGTGGTGCCGCCCGTCAGGGTCACCGCGCCGCCGAAGTCGTTGCTGGCATTCGTCAGCGTGATCGCATTGGTGCCTGCGTTCAGCGTGCTGGTGCCGCCGACGGTCAGCGCACCGGTCTGCGTGATGGCGCCGTTGGCGGTGGCCGCGAGACTGCCCGACACGGCGCTGGTGCCCAGCGCCAGGGCGGCGTTGTTGGTGAGCTGCGCGTTGGCGCCGGTCAGGGTGACCGCGCCTGCGAAGTTGTTGGCCGCCTGGGTGAGCGTGATGTCGCCTGCTCCGGCGTTCAGCGTGCTCGCGCCCGAGATGCTCAGTGCGCCGGTCTGCGTGATGGCGCCGCCGT